>LLYT01000001.1 GCA_002049545.1 Deltaproteobacteria bacterium tcs-42
TAACCGGATCCCCGTGAAAAAGAAGCGAAACGGATTGTCAAAGATCGTTATGCAAGCAAAGCCGGTGCTGGAGCAATTTCAAAATCTTTTACAATATGCTGTCGGTACTCAGCTCCGGAGAACCATCTGGGGCGGTATCGCGCAACCGCAACCTTTGTATTGTGGATAGGACCGTTGTTGAAAGGGATAAATACAGACCGATGTTACATAACTATCAGGGGAAAGCCCCTAAACTGGATAAAAGCGTTTTCTGCGTCAACTCTGCTGAAATCATCGGCGATGTTGAAATTGGTGCACATTCAAGTATCTGGTTTCAAGTTGTCATCCGCGGTGATGTTAATTTCATCCGGATTGGGGAAAAAACCAATATCCAGGATGGCACTGTCATCCACGTGACCCAAGAAACTCATCCGACAGTGCTCGGTGATGATGTGACCATCGGCCACAATGTTACCCTGCATGGCTGCAAAATCGGCAATCGTTGTTTGATTGGTATGGGTGCGGTGGTCCTGGATGGCGCTGAAATTGACGACGATGCGATGGTTGCTGCTGGTGCACTGGTAACTCCGGGAACCCGGGTTCCCTCCGGAACGTTATATGCCGGTTCGCCAGCAAAATATAAGCGTCACTTGTCAGATGATGAAATTGTCAGCCTCAAGCAGTCGGCTCAAAACTATGTCGATTATGCTGCAAATTTCCAATCCTGATAATATGCTTCCGAGCAAAGGTCATGACTTATGAACCAGGTCAATTTTTCTTCTATTAAAGACAGTCCCCTTTTTAAAGGAATGGCAACCAGTGAGATAGAGTATCTCTGCTCTCTCTTTACCCTGAGTCAGGTCGGGGAAGGGAAGACCGTTTTTATCGAAAATATGCCGGGGAAATCTCTCTATCTGATTCATCAAGGGACTGTGCAGATCTCACAGATGCTGGCTGAAGTGGATGAGCAGGAGTTGATAACCCTCGACGCAGGTGATATTTTTGGTGAGATGGCTGTTATTGACGGGGGGCATCGCTCGGCAACGGCCAGGGTTACCAAAAAGGCGGTTTTGTATAGTCTGGATCAGAAAACTTTCAACACTGTGACCAGTGAAAAACCACGCCTTGGAATCCAATTAACCTTGAATATTGTCAGGATTTTCACCGCCCGAATCCGCACTGCCAAAAAAGATTATCGCACCATGCTGACGGCGAGCTTGGCTCGATAATGTTGATAAATGATTGAAAATTCAATCTTGGAGCCGACATTTTTTGTCGGCTTTTTGTTGTGTTTTTTTTGTTGAGAATTCTTCGGTCACGTTATAGTATTCGCGCGTAAAATCCTGGCAAATATAAATCTGTTTTTTCTGTTTTTCTGCTTGTATTTATAATTTGAAAAGGAAGTAGGTGGACCTATGTCAGCACTGTTGAGCCAGCAACTCATATTTGGATTGCTTGGCGGCTTGGGGATGTTCCTGTTTGGCATGAAAACCATGTCCGAAGGATTACAGAAAATCGCCGGCGACAAAATGCGGAAAATTCTTGCCGCACTGACCAACAATCGACTTATCGGTGCTCTGGTCGGGATCGCAGTCACTGCAATCATCCAATCTTCCAGTGCAACAACCGTCATGGTGGTTGGTTTTGTCAACGCCGGATTGTTATCCCTGATGCAATCCATCGGCGTTATTCTTGGCGCAAATGTCGGTACAACCGTCACGGCACAATTGATCGCCTTTAAAATTACCAAATTTGCCCTCCCTGCCATCGGTCTTGGTGCCGCCTTTAAACTTTTCAGTAAAAATAAAAAATACGTTTATATTGGTGAAATCGTTCTTGGTTTCGGTTTACTGTTTTTCGGCCTGGCCACCATGAAACACGCATTCAATCCCTTGAAAGCAAGTGAAGAATTCAGACAACTGTTCTTGTTGGTTGGAGATTATCGGCTGCTCGGAGTATTCATCGGTGCGCTGCTGACCGTTATCGTCCAGAGCAGTAGTGCAACCATCGGTATTACGCTGGCTCTGGCCAGTTCGGGATTGATATCATTTGAGGCCAGTGTTGCTCTGATTCTTGGAGAAAATATCGGTACCACCATTACCGCGAACCTGGCTGCCATTGGAACGAACCTGGCAGCTAGAAGAACCGCTTTTTCCCACTTTCTGTTCAATACCCTTGGTGTCCTTTATATGTTGATATTGATGCCATTCTTTATGAAGTTTATCTCTTCCATAACACCGGGTAATGCGGACTTTATTATTCAGACTCAGGCTCAGGCCAGTAGTCATGCGATGGAAATCGGTGATAAGCCCTATATCGCCCGACATATCGCGAACACCCACACTCTTTTCAATATCATCAATACAATTATTTTCCTTCCCATTATCGGTGTCCTTGCCAAGATTTCAACCCTGCTTATTCGTGGTGAAGATCAACTCGATGATTTCAAAATGCACTATATAGATGACCGGGTTTTGAACACTCCACCGGTTGCTGTTGGCCAGGCGCGCCGTGAAACCAAACGCATGGCTCAGATTGCCCTGGAAATGGTCGAAGAGACAAATCTGTTTCTCGAGGATGGCAATTTTAAACGAATTAATACATTGGAAAAAAAGGAAGAGTTGGTTGATATCTTACAACGCGATATCCTCAACTATCTGGTGAAGCTATCACAAAAATCTATCTCTTCTGAAACATCCGAATCGATCGGGTCATTAATGAATATGGCGAACGATCTTGAGCGTATCGGCGACCATTGTGAAAATATCTGGATGCTTGGAATCCGTAAATTCGAAGGGAAAATTACTTTTTCCCATCTGGGTGAAAATGAAGTTGCGAGTATCGGCGAAAAAACTCATAATTTTTTAAAGTTTGTTATTGAAGCGATGGAAGGTGATGATAAAACCATCGGTGCTAAAGCGATCGAGCTTGAAGATGAGATCGATGATCTGGAAGAAACTTTACGGACCAACCATATCGCCAGATTGAATACCGGCGAATGTGCCGTCAACCCAGGTCTGATATTTATCGATATTTTACATGGTTACGAAAAAATCGGTGATCATACCTATAACGTATCTGAGGCGGTCACCGGAGATAAATAGATGCATGCGGTCATTGATGTAGGCAGTAACACCATCCGCATGTTGATCGGTGAATCCAGCAACGGTATCATCCTGCCACACAGTTACCATCGCCAGATAACCCGCCTGGCCGGGGGCTTTTCTGAACAACTTGGGTTGGCTGAAGCGGGCCTGTCCAAAAGCCTCTCAACCTTGAAATTATATAAAAAAATAATTTTTTCACACAATGTTTCCAGCATCCGGGTTGTTGGTACTGCAGCGCTGCGAAGAGCTCACAACAGAGATGTTTTTATTGATAAAGTTTTAGCTGAAACCGGCTTGACGATTGAGGTGATAGATGGTGTCGAGGAGGCACGATTGACGACTATGGGGGCATTATCCGCCATCAATCCTCTCCCGGAGTCGGCCATAATTATTGATATTGGCGGTGGTAGTACCGAGTTGGTTGGTTTTGCTGCAGGGGCGATCCGTTTCCAGAATAGTTACCCCCTTGGTGTGGTCAACCTGAGTGAAGAATGGTCCTCAAAAACGGAAAGACAGCAACAAATTAACGCAACCTTTGAGCATCTGACCGAGAGTCTTGAATCGACAGGTTTAAGCAACAATCGAACTTCGCTGATCGGAACCGCTGGTACGATCACCACCCTTGCTGCAATCCATTTACAACTGCTCGAATACGCTGCTGAAAAAATAAATAATCATGAATTATCAGCTTGTTGGCTCAATAAACTTCAACAAAAACTTGAACTCATGTCTGTGCCCGAAAGAGAAGCTTTAGTTGGAATGGAGCAGGGTCGTGGTGATTTGATCGTTCCCGGTGTGCAGATCTTGTTAACTTTAATGGAGCAACTCCACCTTTCCAGCCTCAGGGTTGCTGATTCAGGCTTGCTGGAAGGGGTGTTCATGAGTTTGACAGACCAGTAACAATTGCCTATTATCGCGAAGGTTTTCGGCAAAACATTATAGTTGTCCAGAAGTTTCATGGTGAGGAATCACAGCAGTGCGGTAGTAAACATTTATATGCAATTATCATCAATTTAACTATTCACGTCTATCTAAGGGTTATTATGAAGAAGGTTTTACTTTCCGGCAATGAAGCCATTGCTCGTGGTGCATATGAAGCAGGTGTGCTGGTTGCTTGTGCCTATCCCGGGACTCCCAGTACTGAAATATTGGAGAATGCCACCCAATATCGAGAGATTGATTCATCCTGGGCACCAAACGAAAAGGTCGCTTTAGAAGTCGGTATCGGGGCGTGTTTTGGAGGTGCCAGAGCATTGGTTACGATGAAGCACGTCGGAGTCAATGTCGCAGCCGATCCACTGTTTACCCTTGCTTATACTGGAGTGCGTGGTGGTCTTGTTCTAGTGACAGCCGATGACCCGGAGCTCCACTCATCGCAAAATGAGCAGGATAACCGCAACTTTGCTAAATTTGCCAAAGTTCCGATGCTGGAACCAGCCGACAGCGAGGAGGCTCTTGCCTTCACCAAGTTGGGCTTCGAGATCAGTGAGCAATTTGACACACCGGTTTTTTTACGCAGCACAACAAGAATTTCCCATTCCAAATCGGCAGTCACCCTCGGTGAACGTCCGACCGATATTCCTCAGCCGAAACTGGATCGTAACCCCGCCAAGCTGGTTATGTTGCCCGGAAACGCCCGTAAACTCCATCCGGTCATCGAACAGCGGACTCTCGATCTGGAAGAGTGGGCCTGTCAGCAACCATTTAACCGGGTTGAAAAAGGGGCAGGGGAGGTTGGTGTTATCACCTCTGGCGTGTCGTATCAATACGTTAAAGAAACCATGCCCGATGCTGCTGTTTTAAAACTCGGAATGGTTCATCCTCTACCCAAACAACTGATCCGCGATTTTGCTGCTCAATATTCAACCATTTATGTCATAGAAGAGCTGGACCCATTTATCGAGGAGCAGGTTCGGGCGATGGGGATTGAAGTCATCGGTAAAGATAAAATCTCTATCTGTGGCGAGCTGACACCCGGACGAGTCAAAATGCAATTATTTGATCAGGAAAGCCCTCTGGAGGATACCTCAGCTGAACTGCCGCAGCGCCCACCGAGCATGTGTCCCGGTTGTCCCCATCGTGGGGTTTTCTATGAGCTTAAAAAAGCAAAAGCCTACGTCAGTGGAGATATTGGCTGTTACACCCTTGGTTTCATGCCACCCCTTTCAGCAATGGATACCTGCATCTGTATGGGGGCCAGCGTCGGCATCGCTACAGGAATCAGTAAAGTTTTACCCGAAGAGGAGCGGAAAAAGGTTGTTGCAGTGATTGGCGATTCGACCTTTCTCCATACCGGAATCAATGGTCTGATGGATATGGTTTACAATAAATCGACATCAACCCTGATCATTCTGGATAATCGTATTACCGCCATGACCGGGCGGCAGGAAAATCCAACCTCGGGTTACCAGCTTAACGAACTAGAGTCTCCCCGGGTTGATCTGGAACAACTCTGTCGTGCTGTCGGGGTCAAACATGTTACCACCCTTGATCCCTTTGATCTGGAGTTGACCGGCAAGGTGATCCGTGCAGAGATGGCTCGACCGGAAGTCTCTGTTATCATAACGAACCGGCCATGTATGCTGGTGCCGCGAGATAATCCGATTCCACGGCCGCCCTTGCTTGTTGATCACGATAAGTGTACGGGCTGCCGCGCTTGTCTGCAGATTGGTTGTCCGGCCATTATCTGGGACGCAGAGAAGAAAAAGTCGATCGTTGACCCGATTATTTGTACCGGTTGCAAGGTTTGCCTGCAAACCTGTAAATTTGATGCCTTTTCGGAATGTGGTGATAAATCATGAGTCAAATAAACAATATTCTATTGGCAGGTGTTGGAGGACAGGGGATTCTTTTGGCGAGTGAAGTTATCTCCGAAGTGATGCTCCTGGCGGGTCACGATGTTAAAAAGAACGAAATTCACGGCATGTCACAGCGGGGTGGCAGTGTTGTTTCCCATCTTCGTTATGGCGAAAAGGTCTATTCTTCAATTATTCCGGAAGGTGAAGTCGATATTCTATTCAGCTTTGAATTGCTTGAAACTTGTCGATATCTCCCCTTATTGCGTCAAAACGGACAAGTTGTCGTCAGTGACTGGAAAATTGCTCCACCGGCGGTTGCTCGGGGTGTGCAACCCTATCCGGAAAATCTGGCAGAGAAAATTTGTCAGCAGTTCCCTGCATCTGTCGTTGTTGATGGCTTGAATCTGGCACTCGCTGCAGGCAATGCAAAAACTGTCAATACGGTCCTGCTTGGTGCCTTATCAAATATTCTCGACTATGATCGTGAATTATGGCTGACAGCACTACAAAAAATGATCCCGGCGCGTCTCCTCGATGTCAATCTGAAGGCGTTTGAAGCAGGCTGTCAGGCCAGGTCAATCAGGTAGATCAACACAACAGGACGGAAGCGGTTTAGACTGAAAAGCCTATAAAGCCCACACGGAGGTCATAATCAATGATCTGGAATGATGATTTTGAAACGTTACCGCGAGAAGCGCTCAAGTCTCTACAGCTGAAGCGCCTCCAGCAGACGGTTGAAAAGGTTTATGCAGCAGTTCCGTTTTATCGTAATTGTTTCGATAAATCGGGAATCAAGCCTGCTGATATCAAAAGTCTGGATGATCTTCAGCGTTTACCGTTTACTTTAAAACAAGATATGCGTGACAGCTATCCCTATGGTCTGTTTGCCGTCCCGTTAGAGCAGATCGTGCGGATTCATGCCTCTTCCGGCACTACTGGCAAACCGACAGTGGTCGGTTACAGTCGGCGCGATATTGACAATTGGACCGAGTTGATGGCGCGATCTTTCGTTGCTGCCGGAACGAATCGTGGCGATATTATTCATAATGCCTACGGTTATGGATTATTTACCGGTGGCCTGGGGGCACATTATGGCGCTGAGCGAGTTGGCGCGTCAGTTATCCCTATGTCGGGTGGAAACACAAAGAAACAACTGATGATCATGCACGATTTTGGTTCGACAGTTCTCACCTGCACACCCTCTTACAGTTTATATCTGGCTGAGGTTGCAGCGGACGAGGGAATCGATATCCGCCAATTGAAGCTCAAAGTTGGTATTCTTGGCGCCGAACCCTGGAGTGAGAATATGCGTCAGGAAATTGAAAACAAACTCAACATCAAGGCAATTGATATTTATGGTTTATCAGAAATTCTCGGTCCGGGTGTCGGAATCGAATGTATTGAAGCACAAAACGGACTGCATATCTGGGAAGATCACTTTATCCCGGAAATTATTGACCCCGAAACAGGCGAAGTGTTACCCGATGGTGAAAAAGGTGAACTGGTCATTACCACAATCACCAAAGAAGGAATTCCACTGATCCGTTACCGAACCCGTGACATCACCAGATTGATCAAGGAACCTTGCATCTGTGGCCGTACCCACGCACGCATTGAACGACTCAGTGGTCGTAGCGATGATATGATGATTATTCGCGGCGTTAATGTTTTCCCAAGCCAGATCGAGTCGGTCCTCTTCAATATCGAAGGTGTTGAGCCCCATTATCAATTGATTATTGAACGGGATGGCAATCTTGACACCCTTGAGATTCAGGTTGAAGTCAACGAACAGACATTCTCGGATGAAATCAAGATACTGCAAGGGCTATCCAACAAAATAAAAAAAGACATCAAGGACTTGCTTGGTGTGACCTGTAAGGTTCGATTAGTCGAACCCAAAACAATTGCCCGCAGTGAAGGTAAGGCCAGGCGAGTGATTGATAACCGTCAAAAAGAATCGTGAGGAGGTCAGCATGAAGGTTGAACAGATTTCGATTTTTATTGAAAATAAATCGGGACGTCTGGCAGAGGTTACCGGTGTTCTTGGTGATAACGGAATCAACATCCGAGCTCTGTCATTAGCTGACACCTCTGACTTTGGTATCCTCCGGTTAATTGTTGATGATAGTGAAAAAGCTCTCAAGGTGTTGAGGGAACAACAGTTCACCGTCAGCATTACTCATGTTATTGGCGTGGCCGTTCCCGATTCACCTGGCGGATTAACGACTATATTGCAGATTCTCGATAAAAGTGGCGTCAATGTTGAATATATGTACGCTTTTGTTGAGCGCTCTGGAGATAATGCCGTTATTATTTTCCGCTTTGATGATATTGATGAGGCGATAACGGCCTTGGCAAATAATGGAATCAACATCTTGCCAAGCGAGCGGATCACCTCAATATAGTACCTATTTTTGAGGTGTTCATTGTATGGACTTAAATAAAAAGATTAAGGTTTAGCAGCATACTATGGATGTGCCGGTTAAGATCTGGAATCGAGAAGCTGAGTGTCTGCCCCGGGAAGAGCTACGTCAACTGCAGCTCAAACGTCTGCAGCAGACTCTAACTCTGGTTGCCAATAATGTTCCTTGCTACCAGGCAAAGTTCAAAGAATCGGGTTTCCAACCCGGTGACCTGAAAACCCTGAAAGATTTACAGCATCTTCCATTTACCAGCAAAGAAGATCTGCGGGTCAATTATCCCTATGGGATGTTTGCCGTCCCGATGCGTGAAGTGGTCAGAATTCATTCTTCATCGGGGACAACCGGCAAGCCGACCGTTGTCGGTTATACCAAAGCCGACATTAATACCTGGACCGAACTGGTTGCCCGCTTTATGACCGCCGCTGGAGTCACCCCGGAAGACATCGTCCATATCGCGTTTGGTTATGGTCTCTTCACCGGTGCTTTTGGACTCCATTATGGCTCTGAGGCCATTGGAGCCTCTGTTATCCCCATCTCTGGCGGCAATACTGAAAAGCAATTGATGATCATGCAGGATTACCGTTCCTCGGCGCTCGTCTGTACCCCCTCATACGGGTTGACACTGGCTGATCGAATCGAAAAACAGGGGATTGACCCACGCTCCCTCGCATTACGGGTTGGGCTGTTCGGAGCAGAACCCTGGAGTGAGCAGATGCGGGTTGAACTTGAACAGCGTCTGGGAATTCTCGCAACCGACAATTACGGCCTGTCCGAAATTATGGGCCCCGGAGTGGCCGGGGAGTGCCTTTTCAAGCAGGGGATGCATTTAGCCGAAGATCACTTTCTCGCCGAGATCATCGATCCTGATACAGGTGAGGTCTTGCCTGACGGCTCTGTCGGAGAACTGGTCATCACCAGTCTGACCAAACAGGCATTTCCGATGATCCGCTATCGAACTCGAGATATCACCCGATTAAACTATGCTGTTTGCGAATGTGGCCGCACATTGGCGAGAATGGAAAAAACCCGTGGCCGAACCGATGATATGTTGATTATCAAAGGGGTCAACGTTTTCCCGACGCAGATCGAAGAAGTCCTGTTCCAGATCGAAGGGTGTGAACCCCATTACCAATTGATTGTTGATCGTGCCAACAACATGGATTCACTTGAAGTCCAGGTGGAGGTGAATGAAAACATCTTTTTTGATGAGATGAAACAACAACGTCAATTTGTTGTTCAGGCAGAAAAACGGCTGGCGACTGTTCTGGGTGTCAGTGCCAAGGTTAAACTGGTGGAACCGGCGAGCATCACACGCCACGAAGGAAAAGCGGTCCGGGTTATCGACCGGCGACAGCAATAACCGCCAATTTTCTTGACAAGACAGGACGAATAAAAGATAATTCGCGGCGTTTGAAGAAACAAAACAATAACGGGATGTGGCGCAGTCTGGTAGCGCACTTGACTGGGGGTCAAGGGGCCGGAGGTTCAAATCCTCTCATCCCGACCAATAAAAACAAGGACTTACCCTTTTAGGTTGAGTCCTTGTTCTGTTTTTGAGTACATCTCACGTTTCATGATGAGGGAATATATTCAGAGTCAAGAACGGCCCTGGTTGTTTGCAGCAGCACAGATAACTTCAAGGGCTTTAAACAAAAGGCCCTCACACCAAGCTCCTTGGCAGATTTGTCGTCAATTTTTGTACTGTACCCTGTGCATAGAATTGTTGGTAGATCGGGTCTGATCTTCAGCAGCTCCTTAATTAAGTCATTACCACAAAGATCGGGCATGGTTTGATCGGTAATAACTAAATCAAAATAAGCTTGGTTAGCCGCAAACAACTTCAGCGCTTCTGTACTTTCCGTCATGGTCGTCACTTGGTAACCTGCTTGAGAAAGCATCTGATTTCCCAATTTAGCCAACATCTCATCATCATCAATAAAAAGTATTTTTTCTGTCCCCTGGGGGAGGTCTTGATTCACGGATATCGTTTCTGCTGCCTGGGGCTGCTCTATTACAGGGAAAAAGAGTTCAAAGGTTGTCCCATTGCCGAGGCCACTTTCAAATTTTATAAATCCGCCATATTGCTCCATAATTCGATAGACTGTCGCTAGTCCCATCCCCGTTCCGACACCAACATCTTTGGTTGTAAAAAAGGGATCAAAAATTTTCTGCTGAATTTCTTCCGACATCCCGGTGCCACTATCTCTAACACTGAGTTTGGCATAATATCCGGACTTGCACTCATGTACCGCCGGGATGTCTTGAGGCAGCAACTCAACAGTCCGCAGTGAAACTATCAAGTCCCCCTTTTCATCCATAGCCTGTATGGCATTATTACAGAGGTTGAGAAGCATTTCTTGAATCTGTGATGAATCGGCGTTGATAGTGGCATCACCATGACTAGATTCAATCTGCTTTTGCAGGTTAATTGTGCTGGGAATGGTCGAATTTAATAGCTTCAAGGTTTCATCAACAATTGGTGCCAGCTGAATCGGCAAGACATCCTTGTTTTCCTTACGGCTGTATAACATGATCTGTTCAATCAAGTCACGAGATCGGTGGACAGCGATTTTAGCGTTCTCAAGATAATCAACAACATTGCTACCTACGGGCAATTTAATCAGGCCAAGTTCAATATTCCCAAGAATAATCGCCAGATGGTTATTGAAATTATGAGCCATTCCACCAGCCAACATACCCACCGCTTCCATTTTTTGTGATTGCAACAGTTGCTCCTGAAGCTTCTTCATCTCAGTGATATCGTGGGCAATTCCATAAATAGAGGCTATTTGACCTTGCTCATCATAATGAAAGTTAGCAGTCCACAACAGGTCATGAACACCACCGGTGATCGGGTTAACCTGACGGTTCTCGATGTTTCCCTGAATCAATTTTTTCCCCAGACAATCCTTTAGCCAGGCTTCTGTTTTTTCGCGATCGTCAGGATGGACAAACTGCAAGGCATTCTGTCCTATAAGCTGATCAAGATCAGAACCAAAAAACAATTTTCCCATATGGTTCACGTAAATCAGGTTTCCTTCTGCATCCATCTGGGTTATAAGATCTGTCGTTCCTTCCACTAGTTCCTGATAAGTTCGGGTCAGCTTTTCACGCTCGGCCATTTCTTCCTGCAGTTGAGCTGTCCGTTCCTTGACCATTGATTCAAGTTTTTTATGGTATTCTTGCAACTCCTCTTCGTTCTGTTGGCGTTTCAAAGCTAGTTCCACTGTGGTCGGAAGCACTCTGATATAAAATCCCTCTGGATCTTTAATCAGATAATCACTGGCTCCAAGCTTCATCGCCTTAACCGCAACATCCTCATCGCCACTCCCGGTTGTGATAATAATAGGGGTTCCTTTGTAGGCATCAAACAACTCAAACGAGGTACCATCTCCAAGCATATAGTCAGAGATAATGATATCAAAATTATTCGTTTTTAATACCTCAAAAGCCTCAGCAACAGATCCGGCAATCTTATAGTCGTAGGGAAGGTTTTCGCGTTTTACGAACCGCTCAAACGACATTTGATCCACTTTGTCATCCTCAACAAGGAGAATACGGGTTGTTGCATCTGGCATGGTTGCCTCCAATTTAGGATTGCTGTTTTGAATTTTTTTCTGCTTCAAGAACCCTGATTCTTTCCTTGAGATCCTTAATTCTGAATTCACGATCAGCAAAAAGTTCATTCATTTTTTCAAGAGAAGCATTCTTTGATTCCAGTTCGGTAGTTCTCTCTTTAATCAAAGTTTCGAGCTTTGCGTGGTATAGTTTTAATTCTTCTTCTATTTTTTTACGCTCAGTTATATCACGGAAAAAATCCAGTTTACCCTGACTGCCATCTGCAAGCTTTATTGGGGTGTCCAGCAAATCGTATGTTTTGCCATCTTTTTCAGAGAACCATTCCCACTGAACCGCTTTCCCCGCTTTGATCTCCTGGAATTTACACCAGGGACAAACGTTATCGAGGCCATAAAGATACTTATAGCATTTAACCCCTTCGAAGGAGCCAAGCCCGTTTTCCACAACCGGATTTACGTACTGGATATCAAACTGTCCATTAACAATATAAATTCCATCCTCCATACAATCGAGGATGTTAAGTAAATTATTTCTTTCTAAACGCAGATCCATTTCCGTCTGTTGTCGTTTCTCGACCATGTGTTTAAATGCAGCCGCAAGATCCCCCAGTTCATCACGGCTGGTCACTGGTATCGGAACCGTGTAGTTGCCGACAGCAATCTCTCCAACGGCTGAATTCAGTGAGGTCAAACGTTTGATGACCAATCGGTTCAATAACCATCCCCCAAAAAAGAAAACAAGGAGAAAGCCGAACAAATGCTTCCCTGCCATTTGTAACCGGGCATCAATAATGTCCTGGAGTACCAATGAGACAGGGAGTTTGATGCTCATCACACCACGGAGTTCCCCAAGTTTATAATCAAACGAGGTATAGTAAGCCTTGCTGATCTCATCCGGGGCCTCTTCAGATGCTCCGTGGCATTTCAAGCAGTATTTCTCGACAAAGATAGGGGCAGTGAAATGATAAAAATTATCCCCCTGTTTATTTTTGAAATAGGTCATTCGCTCTTTTTCACCGGGGTTTTCACGAAAATAGGCCATTGCCTGCAGCTCAAGATCATCTGCCTGATTCCCCAGATTGCGGGGGCGATCACTCACATTGTTGAAGGTTAATCCACTATTGCTCCAATTGAGAAAATCGCTCGAGATGCGACTGAGGGCATGGGCAGGAAGAAAACCCAGGGTTTTATCGCTGAGCGACACACCACTATCGATAAATTGGTAGTGGTAGACCCGCCGGACCGCCATCAGGATGTGCCTGATTTCCCTTGCATTCTGGCGTAGTTCAAGTGCTATCCGTTTGCGGGCTTGTTGATAACCTAAGAGTTCAATACCGGCAAATGTTACAATCAGCACCAATCCAAAGGAGAGCAATAATTTCAATTGAAGTTTCATAGTATAAGCTCATTACAGACTGATTTATGGCTGAAACTTTTGGCTCAGCTATTCAAATTAACCAGGCAGCTCGCTCAAGGTCCAATACAGATCAATTGTTTTGACCACCTCAACAAATTTCAAATAATCAACTGGCTTGATCATGTAGCCGGCAACCCCTAAATTGAAGCTGTCCACCTTATCCTGGTCTTCTTTGGATGTTGTCAGGACAACCACCGGGATATTTTTAAGATCGTCGTCTTGCTTGGCAATTTCAAGAAATTCAATACCATTCATTTTGGGCATATTGAGATCGAGCAGGATAATCCCCGGTTGTTCGTTGTCCGAGTTTTGTAGAAAAGCCAGTGCTTCTTCACCATTATTAGTGATGTCCAGTCGATTCGTGACATTGATTTCTTTTAACGCCCGTTTGACTGTCATGGCATCGACCTGATCATCCTCCACCAGCAGAATCGGTTTAGTGCTTCTCATCTGTTATCTCCTTATCGGGCAAAGTAAAAAAGAATGTTGTCCCGTGACCCTCTTCCGCTTCTACCCAGATTTCACCACCATAAATACTCACTATCTTTTTAACTAAGGCCAGCCCAATACCGGTGCTTTCATTTTCGTCACGGGGTGATAGTGTCTGGAATATTTGAAAAATTTTGTCGTGGTATTTTTTACTGATGCCAGGTCCATTATCTGAAATCGTGAATTGCCAGAAATTTTCCTCTTTTGTGCAGTTAATTTCTACCACACCTTTATCTTTATCCATATATTTGATGGCATTTTCGATAAGATTCTGAAAGAGCTGTCCAACTCGAAGCGTATCCAGATAAACAACCGGTAACTCATTTGCGATAGAGATCTGAATCGTCTCTGGCGGAGCAATACTGGCGACAAGCTCAGCTATAAGTTCGTTCAAGTCGATCCGTTCCATTTTACCCCTGATTTGGCCAATGCGTGAGTAACGGAGAATCCCCTCTATCAGACTATCCATCCGTTTAACTCTCTGCAGGATCAAGTCCATCTGCATCCTGCCGTCTTCATCAAATGCGTTTGCGTAATCTTCTGCAATCCAGTGGGTCAACTGGCTGATGGCGCGCAAAGGGGCTTTCAAATCGTGAGATACAATATAGGCGAACTCTTTTAATTCGGTGTTAATGGCCGCATATTTGCTGTTCAGACTCTGAAGTTCGGCTCTGGATTCGTTGACGTCTTCCACGAGGTGGATGAGTGCTTGCTCTGACTTTTCAAGTTGGCCCGTTTTTGTTTCCAATGTATCGACCTTGTTTTCAAGGTCCTTCGTCTGCTCGTTAATAAGATCTTCAAGGTGCATTTTGTTCTCGAATAATTCATTTTCTACCTGTTTAAGTTCCGTAATATCGTAAACAACACCTTCATAATGGGTAATTTCACCACTGGGATTTCTACGCATATAGGTTGTATCGTTCACCCATTTTACCTCACCATTTTGCGTCAAAATCCGATAAGGTTTATGGGTAAATGTATTCTGCGTTCTCTTTTGGCTGTTGCTGACAACTTCTCCGGTGACCCTTTCTTGATCGTCAGCGTGAATTAATTCCAGATAACGGACCTTTCCCGACCGGAAATCCAGTGAAGAGTACCCAAATAACATCTCAACATTGCCGGATACATAATCGACGGGCCAACCATCTTCATTTCGCCACAAGAAAGCGACTGCCGGGCTCCGGTTAATAATTGTATTGGCTTCTAAAAGAGACGCCTGAGCACTCTTGCGGTCGGTCGTGTCAGTGATTATCCCAACCATTCCAATCAAGCGGCGATGGTGATCATAAAGCCCGGTTCCTGAAAGTTCCCCCCAGAAAACACTGCCATCTTTACGGATGTAACGTTTTTCTCGTTGAAACGTCTGTTGATCTACGTTTTCTGCCAACCTTTCAATTATCGGCGTTTGTAACTGTTCATCCGGGTAGCTCAGATCACGAAAATTCATGGTCAGAAGTTCATCCCGGCTGTAGCCCGTCATCACTTCCCATTGTCGATTGATCTGTTTATAGAAGCCTTCTGCATCTAAAGTGACCATCCCAGTCAATTTGTTATCATAAATCGCCTTTAATGCCTCCTCGGTTTTCTTTTTTTCCTCCAATGTGGATTGCAGGGAAGCTCGATAAATCAGGATTGCAAGGAGAACCGTCCCGGTCAAAAGGAAATAAATCAAGAATTGATCAGCCAGTTTTTCAATGTTTGGTTCCGATGTGAAACCAATCAGATAACCACTTTTTTCATAGCTGATATCCGCTACAGGATGAAAGACAACTGAAAAGGATTTATTGTTATTGGTCACAGAAAGGTTAAACGCTACTCCTTGCGACATATTTTTTTGCACCCGAGGGTTATTTTTCAGTTGTGCAAATAAATTGTGTATTTCGGTTGGAATTTCCTCCTTCTGCTCCTGATCTTGAAAAAGTTCCGAAATATATTTGGAGCGGATAAAGTCCGGGTGGATTTCGTTGGCAACATAGTAAAGTTCATTCTCTGCAAACGACTTTTCTAGACCCCCTTGTTTTTTCTGAAAAAAAACAAACTGCGTCTGCTGAGCAGTTTCAAGCTGTTGAACCTTGTGATAAATCTTACGATAAGGGTTACTGACTTCAACGGATCCAATGTGTTCACCATGATAAAGAAGCGGGTAGACATGCCGATACCCATTGATATAACGACCAGGCTCATAACCGTGAACCGGAAGAAGAGAGCTATTTACCAGTGCAATTGCAGGACGTATATCGGTGAGATCATCACCAACATTTTGCGGAAGATGAAACCGCAGTAAAGAGCGATTGTCCGGAAAGTGAAAGTGGAGGATTTTGACAACATTCTTCTTGCTGCGTTGATAGGTTGCAGACAAAGCTCTGTAGAGCAGGCCACGTTGAATAATCTGTTCATCACCTTCGCTGTGAACTATTTTATGAACCAGAGCGAGAATTTTTTCCTGATTTAAAACCTCGTGATAAAATGTATCTGCCAATATTTTGTTGGATTGCAAAACGCTGGAGTAAGCAATTTTCTGAGTTTCAGTGCGTTGTGTCAGGATATTAACCCTTAAATTTTTATAGGTTGTTTGTAGAACAAAACCGATCACGAGCATTGCCAGGAGATAAAATAACAGAAGTTTGAGCCAGTTTTTCATTCGCTGATCCCGCTGATATGAATTTTACTGAGCAGATCGGTAAATATTGTGAAATCATTTTCTGTGACCGGAGTCGCCCCATGTTTAATCAGGGCTCCCCAGTCTTTGGTCAATTCAGCCGCTTGTTGGTTCTCCAACGGTTTTAACTGAAGTAGATATTTTCTAACGTTGTCTATTTCAGTCGCATTGAGGGTATGGCGATTGGCAACTAGGACAAAACTAGGTACCGTTTGACTTTCAGCAATCAAATCCAGACCGAGGGGACGAAATTTTTTGCCAATTGAGGTCTTTATGCCGCAGGCATTGAACCGGCCATCAATAACAGCCAAGGCACAATCGGGGTGTTTACCGATGTATTCGAAGATATTATCCGTAAGACTTTTCCCCTCTTGGTTGAGCATGTGCTCGGTCATCAAAAAGCCACAGGTGGAGTAGGGGCGGGTCAAAGCAATCTTTTTTTTGCTGAGATCTTTCATTTGCAAATGATCGCCAGCAAACACACCCACTGAACATGTATAGCCAACGCTGCCATCAGGGTTTAAAAATTGCAGCAAAGGAATAATATCAGGGTCTTGCTGTGAAATGACCGCGAAAGGTAAGGGGCCGAGAAATGCCAAATCAATTTCGTCTGTTTTCAGCCCTTCTATGACATCTTTGTTATTGTGTCGGTAGGCGAACTGGACAGATTTCTGAAGAATCTCTTCCAGGTATTTTATGAAGGGATAAAACTCTCGGCGTATATAGTCTTCACTGTGCATGGGTAGCGGAGCAAAGCGAACCGGTTCCGCAAATATGAGTGAAGGCTGAACAAGGCAGATAAAGATGAAGGGGAGAATAACCCGAAACCACATAGAGCGCTCCTGACAAATATTATCTACAGAAAACTACGAAGTGCTATTCTTTTATGATTCTAGACCTCATGCAAAACAATTTACGCCATACGAATGTATTTCTATTCCAATATTCACTCATAATTTTGAGTGTTTAAGTAGACCATATTTTTCCATTAAGGTCAAAATTGTTTGCCTCAACCCCCTCATCTCATATACGATCTTGTCGCTATAAATCGATTCGAAAGGACAAACCATGACAAAACTCGATGAAGCCATCAAACTTGGCTTTGAGGACCAGACAAAACAGCCCCTCTTTTACGACCTGTTTCTCAACTCAATTTTTTATGTTCCGGTGATTAAAGAGGAGGAAAAAGATAAAAATGAAGAGGGTGAACTTCCTCTGCTGGTTGAAGCGAACGATAAAACCTATCTGATGTTGTTTGATACCATCAAAAGATTGACCGATTGGGCTGATGAAAAAACCAACTACCTGCCTGTGCAAGGTCATGCGATAACCGAACTCTCTTCATCAAATATCTATTGGGCGCTGAACTACGGAACTGAATTACAGAAGTTTTTTGATCCCGATGAAATCAAATGGCTTAAGGTTATCGTGCAGCAGACCAAGGAGGACAGTCAGAAACAATCAGCAGAAGCCGATCCCGAACAACAACAGTACAAGGAGGAATAGGTCTGGAATCGTGATGAAAAAAATCTACCTGGCGGGCCCTGATGTTTTTGAACCCAACGCCGTTGAAGTGGGTGCACAGTTGAAGCAACTTGCAGCAGAGTATGGCTTTATTGGCCTTTTTCCCCTTGACAATGCTATTTCTGCCAAACAAACACCCCATGAAACCGCCAGAGCGATCCGTGATGCCAATATCAAACTGATAGAATCAGCAGATATCATCATGGCCAACCTGAACCCGTTTCGTGGTGTGGAACCAGACTCTGGAACTGTTTTTGAGGTTGGCTTCGCGACAGCACTGAAAAAACATGTTTACTGCTATGCGGCGGATTGTCGTGAAATGATCGAAAGAATACGCGACAAACAACAATTGTCTGCCGCTGCAACATGCTGTCAAGATGGAAAACTTATTGAAGATTTCAACCTTTCGCACAATTTGATGATGATCGATCTGGTGGTGGCGGTGAATGCTGAATCGTGTTTAGCGTATATCGCAAAGGAGCAGGGTACGGGGAAAAATGAGATTTGACCCGGATCGCCACTCCATCCGCTTGCGGAATTACATTTATTCTACCCTTGATGCTTTCCCATGGGATGTTTCGGATAACGCCCCTTTATTTCATTTTAACAGGCAGGTTCATGAGTTCAGTTCAGTGTGAAGTAGCTTGAACTTGCTTCCCAGTTTTTTTTAAAGAATCTTCAAATGTGGTGATCGGTTTTGTCTCTTTTGCCACCTATCTTGCCTTTTATGCTTGCTTAAGTTTAGATTTCAGCGGCCAGCGTGCGATCAAAACGATCAGGCCTGAAAAAATCAACCCTATGCCACTAAGGGCTTGGCCATTAAGCTGCTCACCGAGAACGACGATCCCTAACAGCGCCGCAGTCATCGGCTCAGCCAGAGTCAGGGTCACAGTTGTCGATAATTGCACCGTTTTCAGACCACGGACAAACAACCAATAGGAAAGTGCCATTGTCGCAATCCCCAAGTGGAGAACCACACCGATTGCCCGAGGTTGCAATAGCCAGTTTATGTCACAATTGAGCAGAAGCGGGGATAAAATAATCGCTCCGCCACAGACTACCAGTGCCATCACCGCATTTGGTGGGTGTTTCTCCACCAGCCCCTTGATCATCAAGGAGTAGGTTGAGTAGGATGCCCCCGCGCCTATAGCCAGCACGATACCGACAAAATCAATGCGGATATCACCACCGTTAAAGCTGAGGAACATACAGCCACAAACCGCCAGCACGGTCGCTGCGTACCAGCGCCTACTCAAGCGCTCTCGGCGAAAGACCCGCCCCAGAATACCACCAAAGACAGGAGCACTGCCGATACCGATGATCGTGCCAATGGCAACACCTGTTTTGGCTACGGCAGCAAAGAAGCATAACTGATAGCTGGCGGTAAAAGCTGCAGCCCCCAACAGGAGCGTCCAGTTCCAATCTTTGAACGCACCCAGCTCTCGGTTGTATAACGCTAAAATGAGCAAAGCAACGCCTCCGATCAGAAGACGCATTGCGCCGATAACCTTTGGATCAAAACCAAGCGGCGAAAAAGCCTGCGCCGTGCCGGTCGTTCCCCAGAGCAGGGCTGCTCCAAGGATATACCAGATCCCGGCATAAGAGTGCTGCCTATGCATAATCAATATTACCTCCCATGATGACTAGTGTCGTGTCATGCATGTGATGGCAGAAAATTGCGCCGGGATTCTGCGTGTCAACAAGGTGTGGTTTTCGCTGCATAGCCATAGCTATACAGCGGTAAACGTAACGCAGTTGACGCGTAAAAGAACCAGCAAGTACCGACACTTCATGGGTGACACGACACTGGTTTTAATCTGTCATACCAAGAGGGCGGTGCCCCGATCTTGTACAAAATTGACTTCCTGGGAATTAACTGTTCAATACCTGCTGTTTGTAGTTGCCGGGGGTAACACCGAATTTTTGTTTAAAGTGTCTTGTCAGGTGACTTTGATCCGTAAAACCTGAAGAGAATGATGCGTCAACCACGCTTACCCCACGCCGCAAGAGACTCCTGGCTTTTTCCAAACGGAGTTGGATGAGGTAAGCATGGGGAGTTAAACCGACCGCTTTTTTGAAGAAACGGATCAAATGGTATGAAGTGCAATCAACCTGCCTGGCCAATTCGTCAAGCCGCATATCATCACCCAGGTGCTGATGAAACAGCTCGATAATTTTGGCTACCCGTTCTTTCTCGTGGCTGACCGGGGTTTCCCGATAGGGAGAAGTTGCATAGCGGTTTATCAGGAGAGCCAAGGTACTGTAAAGGGATGTTTGCAGCTCCAGTGTGGAATTGGACCGCCGAAGGATCTGCCACAAAGAAAAAAGCTCCGTAAAAAGTTCCTTGTCGGTATGAAAGTCGGTGCGAATTTCCGTAGAAAAATCCAATCCATCCAGGATATCAGCAGAAATTTTACGCAGTGAAGAATCATCCAGATAGAATGTCAGCAGTTGCCGAGAATCTGCTGCAAATGCTGTATTGTTGGAGTGAACTTCTCCCGGCGCAATGATGCCGATTTCTCCAACCGACAGGAGACCAGTGTTTCCCTTGTGGGTATAGGCTTCAGCACCGCGAGCACTGAGCCAGATGCAATAGGAATCATGAAAATGGGGCGTAAAATGGTAGCTGGTGTCAGAACATGATAATAGCTCTAAGCCGTCTATCTTTTCAGGGATGTAATACTGAACCCTAGATTCTTTCATGCCACCTCATTTACAATTTGCAATATTAACTGCATATCCTGGTGAAACTGGCCCATCGATTCTGAGGCAAAGTGGACCACCTGAGCGACGCTGGAGTCTTTTTGTAAACTGACTGTCAACTTTGGTCAAGTATTATGACATTGCGATGGGGACTTGAATTCAGTAAGGTGTATTTGATCAAGATGTCGTTATGATCCCTGCTGAAACGGTTTTAAAAGTCATGGTCTTCACCAGTGTGATGGGACAGTAAAGCAAACTCGGTAAATGGAATTTCCAATAATTTCTCAGAAGTTGAGTGAAGCAGATATAGTCGACTGAATGATATAAGGGGGGCAAACAATGGCCAATATCGTTGTCTGTGCAGATGGAACCTGGAATCGTCCGGAAGAGGATATTGAAAAGGATTTTCCGACAAATGTTTTGAGGCTGGCTCGGGTTATCAAGCCTTCTGCTGATGGAGTCAAGCAGCATGTCTTTTATGACTGGGGATTGGGCTCGTACCATCACACTTTGACTGCCGGAGCAACCGGCCGCGGCATACATAAAAATATTTTGGATGGGTATCGTTATATCGTTCAAAACTATGCCCCCGATGACAACATTTATCTGTTTGGTTTCAGCCGCGGCGCCTATACCGTAAGGGCACTGTGCGGCCTGATCAACAACTGCGGTATTTTGCATCGCCCCGATGCCAATCTTATTTCCGCCGCCTGGAAAATCTATAAAAGCCCGGCCTCTAAAAACCGGCCGAAGGGGGAAGCGGCTCGTCTTTTTCGTAAAAACCACTGTCATCCTGCCAGAAAAGTACATTTTATCGGGGTCTGGGACACCGTCGGTGCTTTGGGAATCCCTTTCAGTCTGATGGGGCTGTTCGAGAATAACGATGAATTTTATGACACAAAAATGGGTTCAAATGTCGCATTTGCCCGCCATGCATTGGCAATTGATGAGCAACGGGAAGATTTTACCCCAACAATCTGGACACCCAGACCCAACGTGAACCTCAAACAGGTCTGGTTTGCCGGGACCCATTCGGATGTCGGCGGATCCTATCCTCCCGACAAAGAAACAGGAGTCAGGGTTTGCGATGCACCGCTGGGATGGATGCTGGATGAAGCGACAACGGCAGAATTGAAATTCGAACCCCACATAAAAGAATCACTGACGGACGGTAGCCGCGGGAAACTGCACAAATCGCGCAACCATGTATATCGATTGAAGTCTCCCTTGCACCGACCATTGATTGTTGATGGCCAGCCTACTATGGTTCATGCCAGCGTTAAGGACCGTTACCTGTCTGATAGTGGTTATCGTCCGCCACAATTGAAAAAGCTGGTTGAGGAGACCGGGTGGGAGAATTTAAATGTGCAGCTGTGACCTGAAAAAAATCTGTAGGCTTGAGATCCGTATAGTCCGACAGCCTCCTGGGCGAGCATGTCCAGCTGATGCCTCGTTATTCAGGAGATACTGCTGATCCGCTTGGCGGTATTCGCCGGGTTATGTCGAATAGCAAGTCAATTTCGTGGGGTATGATTTATATGCTGTACCAGTTCAATAACAAGTTGTCCCGGTTAACCCGACTGTTACTTATTACTCTCACCATCAATTGCTGTTTTACAGCAATCGCTAGTGGGCAGATGTACAGGTGGGTCGATGAAAATGGACAGCTGAATTTTTCCAATTCACCGCAGGATGTCCCTGCTGAAGTTCGTAATAAAAACAATGAATATAAACCAAGTAGTTCAAGTATTACTATAAGTCCTAAAAACAAGGAATCTGCCGCCAGGCAGTCTGACTTGAGTCGCAACAAATCAACCAATCAAAACTCTATCACCATCCCATACACCGCCAAAGAGGGCTTAGCCAACCGGGTCATTATCGATGTCACTTTCAATGGTCAAGTCACGGTTCCAATGATGGTTGATACCGGTTCCCCCGGTTTAGTTATTTCCAACAGACTGGCAGACCAACTTAATCTGTTTGATGAAGAGGGCGGCAGACTCATGGTGGTTATTTCGGGTATTGGCGGTCAAAAAATTGCGACCAAGACCATTATTGACAAGTTGACTTTAGGTGGAATAACCGAAAAGTTCATTCCAGCCCATATCGTTTCGGGCATGTCGTCGAATCACTATCATGGATTGATCGGTATGGATGTCTTGTCAAGCTACACCATCACGATTGATCCGACACAACATAAACTGGTCGCGAATTTGCTGCCATCAGCGCAAAATTTGCCAGCAGGACGCAGCAGATCATGGTGGATGGCCAACTTCAGGGAGTTTGGTTTTTATACCAACTACTGGAAACAACAAGGGGACCTGATCGGCAAAAGTGATTCGCCATATGCACGACTTTCCAGCAGTGAAAAAGAAAAGATAAAAAAATTTATTCAGCAGCAGAAAAATATAGCAGAAGAGTTGTTTGACAAGTTGGAACGATATGCTCGCTGGAATAGTGTTCCACGGCACTGGCGGCGGTAGAGGGGGAGGGGGACGATTAATCAATCTCGCTGATTTTGCTTTTGACTCTAAATCTATGTTTATCTCCTTTGGTTGCTGAATTTCTCCCCATTATTTCAGTGATAGCGTCTATCAGCGTGGCGGGGTTCGCAAAAAGACCGCCTGGCAATAATAAAGGCGGCAAAGGCAATTGAAAATCATCTTGCCCGGTTGCAAACTGAACCTGATTCGGGTCGACCGGTGGAAAGTCACATAGACCTGCGTGAGCTGATCATCTCTTTTGGCAATACCGTCTACGTTGCACTCTAATGTCGTGTCATGCATGAGATGGCGGAAAATTGAATAACCCGGTTTTTAAACCCCTCGAATTCGAGGGGTTTAAAAATAAGGCTGGCCTGAATAGCTTTGTTCTTACCCCGACTCAGTGGATTAGAGCAATTGGAGCTACTGGAATCATATCAAGAAGGGGTCGCTACGGCGGCACTTTTTGCCATGACGGCGAAGCAGTGGCGCGAAGCCCATCCCGAAGACAAAGGGAATATTCGCGACCATGCCAACGCCGCACAACTTGTGTGCCTGTCCAATCTGGAAAACCTTAATGCCCATTTTATCGCAGACGGATTGGAACGGAGCGATAGGTTGAAAAAGCTCAACGCTATCGCCATCCGGCAGATGGAGCTGTTGAGCATGGATTCCGGCGTGAAATGGCTGGAAAATGATAAGAGCTGATGTTTATGTCGTCGTTCAAGGCATAATCCGTCCGCAGCAGCTTTGATTTTTAACTCATAATTCAGCATTCATAACTCATAATTGCTCTTTGCCCTTTTCTTTCCCGCTGAAATGGCCTACATTATATGCGTTTTTATATGATTTGCTTGGAGGGTTGAAATGTGTATTTGCGAGGGGACAATTGAAGCACTTGAGAATCGTCTGTGCCGGACTATACTGGTGTAGGCGGTTTTTCTTTTTCAGGAGGGAGATCTTATGACGCCCGCACCCGAAGCGGAAGCGCGTGTAAAGATCGATGAGTTGCTTACGGCAGCCGGATGGGATGTGCAGGACATGAATGCTGTCAACATCCATGCTGCTCGTGGTGTGGCTATTCGTGAATTCCCTCTGGCTTCTGGCCATGGTTTTGCTGATTACTTGCTTTATGTTGACGGCAAGGCCTCAGGCATCATCGAAGCGAAAAAGGTCGGCACCACGCTGACCGGGATTGAAATCCAGTCCGATAAATACACCAAAGGTCTTCCCGCAGGCCTCCCGCGCTGGCACAATCCGCTGCCATTCTCCTATCAGTCAACCGGGGTTGAAAATCGCTTCACCAACGGCCTCGACCCCAATCCCCGCTCACGCAACGTCTTTGCTTTTCATCGGCCGGAACAGCTTGCCAGCCTCATTGGCTCTGCAATTGTGGATCAGGGACTGCCTGCCGATCTGGGTGGAGCATCGTTTGCCGCTGAAACTCTGCCGCAAACCTTCCTTGCCCGCCTGCAGAAGATGCCGCCATTAGTTGAAGAAGGTCTCTGGCCGGCTCAGATCAAAGCGATTACCAACCTCGAAGCTTCTCTGCGTGCCAATCATCCACGTTCGCTGATTCAGATGGCGACCGGTAGCGGTAAGACGTTCACCGCCATCAACTTCATCTACCGGTTGATCAAGTTTGCCGGGGCGCGGCGGGTGCTGTTCCTGGTCGATCGGGGCAACCTTGGGCGGCAGACCCTCAAGGAATTTCAACAATACGTTTCTCCCTACAACAACTTCAAGTTCAGTGAAGAGTACATCGTCCAGCATCTCAACTCGAACGTCCTCGATACCACCGCACGAGTGTCTATCTGCACCATCCAGCGACTCTATTCGATGCTCAAAGGACGTGACCTGCCCGAAGATCTGGATGAGGAATCGGTCGAGTTTGGGAGTTTGTTCAAGGAACCGGAGCCGATTGAGTACAACCCCGATATTCCTATTGGCACTTTTGATGTTATCGTCACCGACGAGTGCCATCGTTCCATTTACAACCTCTGGCGGCAAGTGTTGGAATATTTTGATGCCTCCCTCATCGGTCTTACCGCCACCCCCAGCAAGCAGACCTTCGGTTTTTTCAATCAGAATCTGGTGATGGAGTACGGCCACGAACACGCCGTCGCCGATGGGGTCAATGTCAACTACGATGTCTATCGCATTAAGACCGCCATTACAGAACAGGGCGGAGAAGTTGAGGCTGGTTATTACGTCGACAAGCGTGACCGTGACACCCGCCAGGTGCGTTGGGAGCAGTTGGATGATGATTTTGCCTACGAGGCCAAGCAGCTTGATCGGGATGTGTTTGCCGTTGACCAGATTCGCACGGTGATTCAGACCTACCGGAACAAACTGTTCAGCGAAATTTTCCCTGGTCGAACCGAGGTGCCAAAAACGCTGATTTTTGCCAAGGATGATTCCCACGCCGAGGATATCGTCAAAATTGTCCGTGAGGAGTTCGGCAAGGGGAACGACTTTGCCCAGAAGATCACCTATCGTACTACTGGCGCCAAGCCGGAAGATCTGATTGCCTCATTTCGTAATAGTTATTTCCCCCGCATTGCCGTCACTGTCGATATGATCGCCACCGGCACCGACATCAAGGCGTGTGAGTGTGTTTTCTTCATGCGTACCGTCAAGTCCCGCGCTTATTTTGAGCAGATGAAGGGTCGCGGGGTGCGGATCATCAATGACAACGACCTGCAAGCGGTGACCCCCGATGCTGTCACCAAAGATCATTTCATCATTGTCGATGCCGTTGGTGTTTGTGAGATGGATCAGACCGATTCACGCCCCATGGAGCGCAAGAAGAATGTCGGTTTCGAAAAACTGCTGCAGGCGGTTGCTTTCGGCAATGCGGAAGCCGAGGTGATATCATCCGTCGCCGCCCGTCTGGCGCGGATGGAGAAGAAACTGACCGCCGAAGAGCATCAGCAGGTGGATAAGCTGCTCGACGGCAAAAGCCTCAAACAGCTTACCGGTGATCTGGTCGATGCCCTTAATCCGGATAATCATATCAGTGAGGTTTACCTGCGCCGAGCGGAGCAAGGCAGGCAGGCCGATACAACCGACCCGACACCGGAGGAAATTAAACAATCCGCCATTAAGCTGGTCGGTGAAACGGTTAAACCGCTCTGTAACCCGAATCTGCGTGAGCTGTTGCTGGAGATCAAAAAGAAGAACGAGCAGATTATCGACACGGTCAGTCCCGATACGCTCATTTTCGCTGGTTTTACAGAGGAGAAGGCCAAGGGCGTGGTCGAGTCGTTTGAGCAGTTTATCGCTGACAACAAAGATGAGATCACCGCATTGCAGGTACTGTACAGCAAGCCGTACAAGCAGCGGTTACGGTTTGAGGATGTACGTGAGTTGGCAGAGAAGCTGGTTGCCCAAGTGGAACAGTTGCGGGTTTACCAAACCCATCCGCAAGATTGGGAAAAACGGGTGCCGAATGAGCTGTGGCAGGCTTACCAGAAGCTGGAAGCAAGCAAAGTACGTGGCGCTGCAGCCAGCCATATTTTGACCGATCTGGTGTCACTGGTCCGTTTTGCCATGCATCAGGAGAATGAGTTGGTACCGTTTCCTGAGCGGGTCAATGCTAATTTCAAGGCATGGATGGCACAGCAGGAAAGCTCGCCTGCGCCCGGAGGGCAGGTAGGCGGCAAAAGCTTTACCGATGAGCAGCGCAAGTGGCTGGAGATGATTCGTGACCACATTGCCGCGAATCTGCTGATTGAGACGGATGATTTTGATTATGCGCCTTTTGCGCAAGAAGGTGGGATAGGGAAGGTTTGGCAATTGTTTGGGGATGATTTGAGTAAGATACTTGATGAATTGAATGAGGCATTGGCGGCGTGAGCAATAAGCAAAAAGAACTCCCTCAGACTTTGCCACGTTGGGAAGTGCCTGACAGTTGGAAATGGGTCAGTCTTGCTGATGTTGGGCAGGTTATTACAGGTAATACCCCTCCGACTTCTGACAAAAATAATTATGGGAATGATATCCCCTATGTAAAACCCCCGGAACTGGTGGATCGTGGGATTTGGACAACGCCCAATGGTTTGTCTGAAAAGGGTGCTTCCATTGCAAGAACCCTTCCTGCTGGTGCTGTACTTGTCTCTTGTATTGGCGGCCTTGGGAAAACGGGTCTTGCAAAAGTACCAGTCGCATTCAATCAACAAATTAACGCAATCATTTTCAATGAGTGTGTCATTCCTGAATATGGTTTCTACTATGCTCAAACCTTAAATGAATGGCTCCAGGGGGTTTCCTCTGCGACTACTCTTCCGATAGTAAATAAGGGTAAATTTCAAAGAGCACCAATTCCTATTGCTCCTCCAGAGCAACAAAAAAGCATCGTTGCGGAAATCGAAAAGCAATTCTCCCGCCTCGACGAAGCCGTCGCCAATCTCAAGCGCGTCAAGGCCAACCTCAAACGCTACAAAGCCGCCGTCCTCAAAGCCGCCGTCGAAGGCAAGCTCACCGAAGAATGGCGTAAACAAAACCCCGATGTTGAACCAGCCGAGAAACTGCTGGAGCGGATTCTTGCCGAACGGCGTGAGAAATGGCAGGGGAGAGGGAAGTACAAAGAACCCGCTGCGCCGGATACCACCGATCTGCCGGAATTGCCTGAGGGGTGGGGTTGGTCCAACTTTGAGCAGCTCTCAGAAGCGATTCCCAATTCGCTTAAGGCTGGCCCATTTGGATCAGCTTTAAAGAAGTCCTTTTATGTTCCAGAAGGTTATAAGGTTTATGGTCAGGAGCAAGTCATACGCGAAGACCCATATTATGGTGACTACTTCATTGACGAAGAACGTTATGAAAGCCTTAAATCTTGCGCCATCAAGCCGGGAGATATGCTTATAAGCTTGGTTGGGACAATTGGTCGTGTACTGATTTTGCCAGAAGATAGCGAGCCGGGAATAATCAATCCTCGCTTAGTAAAAATAAGTCTAAATACAGATATTGTTGAGCCTTTGTATATCAAGATTTTTCTCCAATCTCCGTTTGTAAAATACCTCTTCGCCCTGGCTTCCCATGGTGGAACTATGGATATTTTAAATCTTGGAATCTTGAAGGGAATACCTGTCCCTATTCCGCCTCTTCTAGAGCAAAAAGCAATATTGAATGAATTCGCTAGTTTTTCTTCGGTTGAGGAGAGATTGGAAGATACGGTGGGGGCAAATCAGGCGAGAAGTAATAGGTTGCGTCAGTCAATTTTGAAAAAAGCTTTCTCCGGTCAACTGCTGCCAAGTTCTTACGTCGCTGAGAAGTAAAGGGGTTTGCTATGAAATCTGAAAAGCTATGTCACATCAATATTTATTGCGACGAAAGCAGGCACACTTCTAACAGTGAAGATCCCTATATGGTTATTGGCGCTCTCGCCTGTACGCGTGAAAAAAAACAGGAAATTTATCACGTCATAAACCTGCTAAGAAAAAAGTACAATGTTTGGAAAGAATTCGGCTGGAAAACTTTGTCGCCAAGTCGGAAGGATTTTTATTGGGAACTGCTTGAGCTTTTCCGTAATTCTGCTGATTTGAGTTTTCGCTGTCTTGTAGTCGATAGGAATGTTCTGGATCATGAGCAATACAGCGACGGTGATTCAGAGCTTGGTTTTTACAAGCTTTATTACCAGATGTTAGTGCATTGGTTGCAGCCGCAATGTGCTTATCACCTTTATCTTGATTGGCAGCAGAACAGAGAACAGGGACGTTTTCGGGATTTAGGTCATATTCTAGAGCGAAAGCTTTCTGGCCGAGCCAAAATTGAATGTCTTGAGCCGGTAAGCTCCAAAGAGCAGCACCTTGTCCAATTGTGTGATCTGTTTATTGGGGCGGTTGGATACGCTTGGAATACCAGGGCGGGAAGTGACACCAAGGTTGAGTTTTGCAATGCATTGGCCGCGAACATGGAAATGTCTTCTTTGAAGGTGAGTACCTACAAAAGTGAACAGAAATTCAATATCTTTCATTTTATAGGTCGCTGAAATGTCTGAACATCTCTGGTCTTTACTGAGGCTAAAGGCTGAATCGGGTGATGAAGTAAAGCAGGCATATTTTAAGAAATATCTTGAAATCTATGTACGCACTTCCGATGGGCAAACGGTCGAAATTTTCGATTGGTTAGGCAATCGAATTTTTTTCAATCCGCATTTTAATTCTTTTGATCACGCGTTTACTGAGAACAGGAATTACCGTCATAGTCATGGAGTGCATTCAAAAAAGTTATGTAAAAACCGTGCGAGACGGCTTCTCTGGATAAAGGAAACTCTCAAAGGAGAAGTAGGGACGATTGAGCGTCGGCAAGAGTTTCGAGAAGACAGTCGAGGGCGGATGAAAAAGAGACGGACTCTGGTTGTGTTGGAAGAGCTATATGTAGTTGTTCTGGAGGAGAGAGAGGGGCGCAATGGGTATGATTTTGTTTCCGCATTCCCTGCTGACGCAGATTATCTTCGGAAAATACGAAAAAGAAGTACTCTGCTGGAAACAAAAAAGCCCCAGTCTTAACGGCGACTGAGGCGCTGCCACGGTCCTGAGCCTTAAGCAAAGGGCCAACAGCCTTACGGCTTAATTTAAATATTACCCGACCTCGGCTTTCTGTGCAACAAAAATGTTGATTCAGTAAACAACCGACTCAAATGGACAATAGATATGATTCCTGCAGCAACCATGTTAATACTCTGGAATTATTGTAATGCCCTCCCTGTCTGCCTCATTGTTTTCAGCGCGGGCAATCGCGATTTTTCGTGGAAGTAGAATACGACACCTGTAGCTATTGTTAAGTAAGTATTGGATTTTGTTCGGGACACAATATTTGATTGCCCGGATCAATAAACGCTTACGGCGGATAAAGGTATGATAAATGAACCCTCAAACTGAACAGAATGAGATTGTTCTCTTTCAGACGGACGATGGTCAGACGCAGCTTAAAGTTCAGCTTGACCATGATACCGTCTGGCTGAGTCTCTATCAAATGGCAGAGCTTTTTCAGCGGGACAAATCAGTCGTCTCCAGGCACGTGAACGCTATTTTTAAAAGTGGCGAATTGGTGCGAGAGACAACTGTTGCAAAAAATGCAACAGTTCAGATTGAAGGCGGGCGTGAGGTCCAAAGGAGCATCGAATACTTTAATCTTGATGTTATTATCTCCGTCGGCTATCGCGTCAATTCCAAACTCGGAATTCTGTTCCGCCAATGGGCTACCCGCGTTTTACGTGACCACCTGGTCAAAGGCTACAGCATCAATGAACAGCGTTTGCGTGAAGAGACTGCCAAGTTGCGGGAAATGCAACAGACTGTCGATTTGCTTGCACGCACCCTGACCACTCAGGAATTGATCACTGCCACCGGTAAAGATGTGTTGCGTGTCATCAGTGACTATGCCTACGCACTGGCCACGTTGGATCGTTATGATCACGGCAGCTTGATTATTGATAAAACCACCGCCAAAGTCTTGCATGTCATCGACTACGAGGAAGGCATTGCTCTGGTCAGGTCGATGAAAGGGGAGTTTGACGGTCTGTTTGGCATCGAAAAAGATCAGGGGTTCAAGAGTGCTCTTGGCACCATCTACCAGACATTTGATGGTAAAGAACTCTATCCCAGTGTCGAGGAAAAAGCCGCCAATCTGCTCTATTTTGTGGTGAAAAATCACGCATTCAGTGATGGCAACAAGCGTATAGCTGCGGCAATATTTATCTATTTTCTCGCTGCCAACGGTATTTTGTATCGTCCCGATGGCTCCAAGCGCCTTGCCGACAACGCTTTAGTGGCATTGACCCTGTTGATTGCCGAAAGTCGGCCTGAAGAGAAAGAGACGATTGTCAAAGTCATCATCAACCTTATCAACCGGAGTAACGACTAAATATTATGACCTCAGCTGCAATTGTATCCAAACTTTGGAATTTCTGTAACGTTCTTCGCGACGATGGCATGAGCTACCTGTCTGCGTGCGGTCACGCACAGGCAGGCGGCGACTACGTCCCTGCCTGCATTTCATGCGCAGGCAAGGAACAGTTCACCTATCTGCTTTTTCTCAAAATGGCAGACGAGCGAACCAAACCGCCCTACAACCAGCTAAGCAATATCCCGAGTCATTGTTGATATGATGTCCCCTTCAGTTCGCTACGACACATCCGGCTTGCCGGAAGACCAATATGAACCCGGTTCAGATAGATCTGTTCTGAAAAATCTGCGTGGAATTACCTCTTCGGAAGAGATGCAGATTGTTGAGACAGAGGAATTGTGGCGAACACAAGAATATCTATTGGGAGAGATTGAACAAGATCAGAAATTCACTGTTAATGATATCTATGAAATGCATCGAATCTGGCTCGAAACGGTTTATTCGTGGGCCGGAAAAGATCGTCAGGTCAATATCAGCAAAGGCGGGTTCGATTTCGCCATGGCTCGGGTGATTCCGAACATGATGGCGGAGTTTGAGCGGAAACAGTTGGCGGTACATACCCCGTGCCAATGTACCGATATAAATGAAATCGCTCAGGCTCTGGCGCAAGTGCATGTAGAGCTGATGCTGATACACCCCTTTCGTGAGGGGAACGGTAGACTCGGTCGTTTATTTGCCACACTGATGGCATTGCAGGCAGGTTTGCCGCTACTTGATTTCAGTGATTGGTCAGGATTAAAGAGAGAAGAATACTTTGCTGCGGTTCGTGCAGGCATGGATATGAAATATGATCCGATGAGGCAACTATTTCTTGAGGTGATAGAAGGTTCAGGCAGATAACGGAAGAGGCCGGTTAAGATTTCTTTGAGGTGTTGTAGTTCGTCCCGGAGGTAGATTCGTGGACGCAGTTTGTCGAGCTGCTGTTCTTGGATACGAACTGTCCCGTAACAGCATCACGCTTGACGCTAATCCCTTCAATTGCGGAAGACGATTCTATGTTGCGAGTCATCGATTTTTCACGAATTGAGCGGTTTTGAAGATGTCGATTGGTTGTTAATAGTGACTTTTTCATGTCGCTAATTATACAAGAAGCAACAATTTTTATCAGTAAAATAATAAACAGGACAGGAACTTAAATGACACCTGCAGCAATCGTATCAAAACTCTGGAACTACTGTAACGTCCTCCGCGACGACGGCATGAGCTACGGCGACTATGTCGAACAGCTCACCTATCTGCTTTTTCTCAAAATGGCAGACGAACGGACCAAGCCGCCGTACAATCAACCGAGCAATATCCCGGCTGAATATTCATGGGCAACACTGGCGAAGAAGGACGGTGACGAACTGTTCGACCACTACCGCCATACCCTGGAAAACCTCGGCAACGAAAAAGGTCTGCTCGGTCTGATCTTTAACAAGTCGCAGAACAAATTCCAAGACCCTGCCAAACTGCGTCGCCTGATTGTCGATTTGATCGACAGTGAAAACTGGTCGGTGATGAGCGCCGATGTCAAAGGTGATGCCTACGAGGGGCTGCTGGAGAAAAATGCTCAGGACACCAAGAGCGGTGCCGGGCAGTATTTTACCCCGCGTCCGCTGATTCAGGCGATAGTTGATGTGGTTGCTCCCAAACCGGGGGAGACCATCAGTGACCCGGCCTGCGGAACCGGTGGTTTCTTGCTTGCGGCGCACGACAGCCTGGTCGACAACCATCCGCACATGACCAAAGACGAGCGGAAAAAGCTTAAGGAGGGGACCTTCAAGGGTTGGGAGTTGGTGCAGTCGACAGCACGGCTCTGTGCCATGAACCTGATGCTGCATGGTATCGGTGCCGGTAATGGCAGTACGAATCTTCCTTTAGTCGTCTCTGATTCTCTAGCGGCTGATCCGGGCGACCGTTTCGACATCATCCTCACCAATCCCCCCTTCGGAAAGAAGAGCAGTACTACCATTGTTGGTGAAGACGGCAAGGTTGCCAAAGAGAAGGAAACCGTTGAGCGTGACGACTTCTGGGCAACAACCTCAAACAAGCAGCTCAACTTCATCCAGCACGTCAAAACCCTTCTCAAACAGCATGGCCGTGCCGCCGTAGTTGTGCCGGACAACGTGCTGTTCGAAGGCGGAGCAGGGGAGACCATCCGCCGCAAGCTGCTGCACGAATGCGATGTTCACACCATCCTGCGTCTGCCGACCGGACTCTTCTACGCCCAAGGGGTCAAAGCGAACGTTATCTTTTTCGACCGCAAACCAGCCAGTGAAACGCCCTGGACAAAAAAGCTATGGATTTACGATCTGCGCACCAATACGCACTTCACCCTGAAAACCAATCCGCTCAAACGCAGTGATCTGGATGATTTTGTCGCTTGCTATTCTGCGGGGAACTTGAAAGCTCGCAAACCGACTTGGACGGAAAATATGAAGGACGACTTGCCTGCGCAAAACGACAGTTTTGCAGGCAGGTGGCGCAGTTACGACTACGAAGACTTGATCGCCCGCGACAAAGCCAGCCTCGATATCTTCTGGCTCAAGGATGATTCGCTGGAGGATTCAGACAACCTTCCAGAGCCGGGTGTACTGGCTGCAGAGATTGTTGAAGATCTGCAGGCGGCTTTGGAGCAGTTTAGGGAGATTGCTGAGGATTTGGGCGAAGACGAGTTTGTTGCCGAATAAAAAATGAGAAGGGTACATTTAAATGCAATCCATAATTTCTATTGCGACGCCTGCAGCTCTTTACCTACTAGGTGTTTTCCTCTTTACCTTTCCGCTTGTCTGGCTACAGAAACGCAAGCAGAAAGGTAAAAGATCACCTTTAAGTGGTCATTTGTTGCGTAGTCCTGGCACTTCATTGCAGAGCCGGATCGAAGAATTGAGTTTGGATATCATGGCATATATTGCTATTTTTCCTGCCTTCCCGCTGCTGATTTATTCGTTTTATCTCCCATTGATTCATGCTCAAAAGACCACGACCTATAGTGTTTTGATCATCATTGGTATCGTGATTGTAGTGTTACTTTGGATTGGCATTAAGGTCTATCGATTGATGACGGAAAGAAATAACTGTCGCTTGGGTCTCGATGCAGAAATGGCGGTAGGTCAAGAACTTAACCAGCTTATGTTTAATGGGTTTCGAGTTTATCATGACTTTCCGGCGGAAAATTTCAACATTGATCATGTCGCGGTTGGTCCGACAGGCGTCTATGCCGTTGAGACGAAAGGGAGGACAAAGGCGATTAGAAAGGCCGGAAAGGTTGAGGCGACTGTCGTTTATGATGGAAAGACACTGCAATTTCCAAGTTGGTATGAAACCGAACCGTTACTGCAGGCACAACGTCAAGCCGACTGGCTCAGAAAATGGCTAACCAGTGCAGTTGGCGAGCCGGTGTATGTGCAAGCAGTTTTGGCTCTCCCAGGATGGTATGTTGTACGTAAAGCTGATCGACCAATAAAACTGATCAGTGGTAAAGAAGCCTATTCCCTGGCAAAACCAAGCGGCATTACCCTTCTTGGTAACGACATGATCCAACGGATTTCCCATCAGGTCGAACAGCGTTGTCGGGACGTTGAACCGGTTGCTTACCGAAAAGAAAAGAAATAACCGGGACGCTCTTAAATAATTAATAAGCAAAAAATGTTAATTGATTATTTAAGAGAATGTCCCACCGTCCACAGTTGCAAAGGTTAGGGAGGAGGTAGCTGACGCGAAGAAGACACAAAAGATAGACACTGGGATTGAGGCCCAAGCCAAGGTTCTAGAGTTTTCTGGTCAGCAGTGGGCTTTCATTATGGTGGAGGGGGCAAGTAAGGGACTCTTCACTCCAAAAGAGATGGGGATACTAAGCTCTGCGACTAAGATCCCGAACGTAATTCCATCTGAAAAACAATCAAAGATTCTGGTTGATGTTTTAGGTAAGTCTGAAATGGAAGGTATAACAGTACCATGATTCAGCTCTGCCACAAGAATTCTGGTGACATAATATACTTGGGATAATCCTGTCCGGTTGCATCATGACTCCGCAGAAAGACCAGAACACACGCAGCACCGCTGCGGATATGGTTGACGGCAAGACCTGCAGCGGGTTGATTCATTTTATGTCGAAGGCGGTCAGCTTTATCTGGAACTGCCACGTGACAGTGGTTCTTTATGGAAATCCGTCGTCAACCACCGACCTGGAAGAAAAACTTGCAGCTGGACAGATTGTACTAGGTGGCTGCACTTTTGAGAGTGACGCACCAGCCTGGCGCTGTGTTGATTGTGATGAAGATTTTTATAAGGGTTAACGAGAGTCTAAACCGGTCATCTATAAATAGCATGCCGGAAGCAGGGGGCAGAATAAACAGGGTAAACGGTCAAATCATTTAGAGCAATAGTTATCACAGCTCACCACACAACGTCGCATAATGTATATTATGTAAACTAAAACATATTCTCGCCTAATACTGAATCTATGGAAGCAAGATGATCTTCCCATTCACCCCATCTTGCATCACTAAATCATGAGCTTTTCCAGCAGCAGATAGTGGCATTTCAGAATGGATGACCGGTTTATATCGCCCATCAATCAGCCCGGCTTTGATTTCCGCATGGATTTGATTCAACTCTTTGATGCTGGCATTAAAGAGTGACATGCCAAGGATCGATCCGTTTTTTCCCATGGTGTCACGTGGATCAATTTCAATTCTGCCACGATTGCCGATGACAACAACACGACCAAACTTTGCAAGAAGTTTGAGGTCTTTGTCCAGGTTGACATTGGCAAGCATCTCCAGAATAACATCAACACCTTGACCGCAGGTCAACCCATCAATGGCATCGAGATAATTCTCACTATTATGATTCAGTGCAGCGATAACACCCTGTTCCTTTAACAGTGCCAATCCGTGTTCAGTTCCAGCAGTGCCGATAACCCGCATACCGTTTGCTTTTGCAATCTGGATGGCGGCAATTCCAACGGCTCCACTGGCACCATGAATCAGTAACGTTTCACCCGGCAATGCAGCGGCGCGATAATTCAAGGCGAAAGAAGCTGTACTATATGGCACCCCCAATGCCGCTCCGGAACTAAAAGTTATATTATCAGGAAGAATATAGGCCTGATCCTCTTCACAAATAAGGCTTTCCGCATAGCTTCCAGATACACTGCCACAGACATAAACTCGCTCGCCAACCTTTCTGTGTTTCACTTCCGGGCCAATTTCCGTAATGATTCCGGCAGCATCCTTCCCTGGAGTATATGGGAGCTGAGGTTTTATCGGATAAATCCCCGCGCGGATATACGTATCAACCGGATTGACGCCAATGGCTTTAACTTGAATTTTTAGTTGGTTTTTACCCGGGGCGAGATCAGGGATGTTATCCAGCTTCATCACCTCTGACCCGCCAAATTGATGAACTTGTATCGCTTGTCGCATGCTAGCCTCCAGTCAAAAAAATGTAGAGGCGATTTACGAATCGCCCTTTCGTCATAATAATTCTATCAGCCAATCGCTGCTAATTCCAGCCTGCCACCCCAGCGTCGAATCAGTTCCTGTTTTACTGGTTCAGCCTCTTCAGTACTGAGTCGTTGCGTTTTTTCTACAAAGTCAAAGGCCTCCTGGCGGGCGGTTTCGAGAAGGCGCATATCCTTCAATAGACTGGCAACACGAAAATCGGCAAGCCCCGCCTGACGAGTACCGATAAAATCACCGGGGCCGCGAATCTCCAGATCGGCTTCGGCAATACGGAAGCCGTCATTTGTTTTGACCATAACCTGCAATCGACGTGCAGCATCTTCACTGTAATGTTCTGATGGAATCAGGAGACAATAACTCTTATCAGCTCCTCGACCAACTCGCCCACGCAATTGATGTAACTGGGAAAGACCAAAACGATCGGCATGTTCGATCATCATAACTGTCGCATTCGGCACATCAACTCCGACTTCAATAACAGTTGTCGAGACTAAAAGCTGGGTTTCTCCCTGTCTGAATGAATTCATCACTGCATCTTTTTCGACAGTTTTCATCTGGCCATGGAGAAGCCCAACTCTTGAACCGGGGAATATCTCGTTGGCCAAAGATTCAGCTGCCGATGTTGCCGCCTGCAGATCACTTTTTTCCGACTCTTCTACCAGAGGGTAAACAACATAGACCTGTCTCCCCTCTTCTAGCTCTCGCTGAATTGTCTGGTAAGCCTGGTGTCGCTGCGACGAACGAAATAGTTGGGTAACAACCGGTTTTCTTCCGGGAGGTAATTGGTCGATGACGGAAACCGAAAGATCACCATAAAGGGTCATTGACAGGGTGCGTGGAATCGGCGTTGCCGTCATCACCAGAATGTCCGGATTCACCCCTTTGTGTTTAAGCAGACTTCTCTGACGGACACCAAAGCGGTGTTGTTCATCAACAATCCCCAGCCCCAGATAATGGAATTCAACCCCTTCCTGCAGGATTGCGTGGGTTCCAACAACCAGATCGATGTCACCATGAGCTATCTGTTCCAGCATGTTTCGTTTTGCCGCCGCGGGCATGCTTCCTTGTAATAATCCAGCCTTTAAATCAAGCCTGTTCAGCCAGTTACTGAAGGTCTGATAATGTTGCTCTGCCAGTATTTCGGTTGGAGCGACAACGGCAACCTGCGCCCTGTTTTCTATAGCGATCAACGCGGCCATCAAAGCAACCAGGGTTTTACCGCTGCCAACATCGCCTTGCAGTAATCGGTGCATCGGCTGTGAGGCCATCATGTCGTGTTTGATTTCACCAAGAACCCGACGTTGTGCCTCAGTCAGTTTAAATGGAAGCATTTTATTCAGCGGGATGGTGAATTTATGCTCAAATTTGAAAGCAATCCCCACTTCCAGTTGCACCCCTGCCCGTTTTAGTGCCAGCCCAAGTTCCAAAAAGAAAAATTCATCAAAAACCAGAGACTTGCGGGCACTGTCTTTGCCCTGTTCCAAATCCCGCAAATCAACCATTTCGTCGGGCCAGTGAATTTGTTGCAGAGCTTCTGAAATGGTTTTTAAATGGTATTTTTGTCTGATGGGTTCAGGGACAAAGCTCTGGGACAGGTTGGCAAAATTATGCACCAGATGATACCAGATTTTACGAGCTTGTTTTTGACTCAAACCTTCGGTGAGAGCATAGACAGGGAGGATTCTACCGTAATCAAGGGGATCGGACTGTAGTAACTGCTGTAGATCTGTATCAGAATCTATGAGTTCAGAATCGGGGTGATGAATTTCACGGATAGCGGAGAAACGCTTAACTTCGCCGATGAAAATAGCTTTTTGTCCGACTGGATAACGTTTTTGCAGCCAGGGCTTACGATACCGAAACCATTTGAGAGATATTTTTCCGGTATCATCTCCGACAATAACTTCATAGATACGTCGCCGACTGCGAGTTGTGACCGTTTCACCTGAAGCGAGGACAGATCCGACAAAAACTTCCTGCTGGTTATCAGTCAGATGATTGATTGTTTTGAACTGACGGCGGTCTTCATAACGAAGCGGAAGATGATACAGGGCATCTTCAATGCTATTGAGTCCGAGTTTTTTTAGTTTGGGAACCATTCGTGGCCCGACACCCGGGAGGATATCGAGCTTTTGATCGAGCCTGGATTGATAGTCAAGGTGTGAGTTGCGCGCTGACATGCAGCAGGTTCAATCTTCAAAAATGGCATTCAGCGCAGCAAGAATTTCATCGACGTCAAGACCATGAGCCCTGACACCTTGAGCAATAGACTCAGTTGTTGCACCAAGACAGCCAACGCACCCCAGATTGAATTGTTCAAGAACTTTGGCTGTCTCAGGATTCATCTGTAGAACCTGATCAAAGGTCATATCTTTCGTGATTTTCTGACTCATGGAGATCTCCGTTAATTACGGTAAGGGCGATTCATGAAACGCCCTTACGTTTCTGTCGTGTTTATCGAATTGTTCCAGAAGACGTGTGAAAATGCAAGAAAAACGGGGCATTGCCAATAATGACAATGCCCCGGCAACAAGAGACAGCAAGATAAGGATGAGGCAATCACTACAGCCTACAAGCCTTCAACTATATTCAATATCAGTGATTTCATAAACTTTGACGCCAGAGGGGACATTAATGTTCACTTCTTCATCAACTTTGTGACCAACCAGTGCCCTGCCCACAGGAGAAGTGATAGATATTTTACCGACCTTGATATCTGCCTCATCAACGCCAACAATCTGATAAGTGACCTCTTTTTCGGTGTCGATATCGAACAGAGTCACTTTTGCACCAAAAACAATTTTATCACTCTTGATCGTGGCCGGATCAATCACCTGTGCAACAGCAATCTTATGATTCAGTTCCTTGATCCGCCCCTCAACAAACCCCTGCCGATCTTTGGCAGCATCATACTCTGCATTTTCAGAGAGATCACCGTGACTACGTGCCTCAGCAATATCCTGAACAACCTTCTGACGTTCAAATCTCACCAGGTTTTTTAATTCGTCCTGCAGACGCTGATGCCCCTCTGTTGTCATCGGAACCGTTTCTTCCATACTGGTTACTCCTCAAAAAAACAGTGGACGGAAAAACCGCCCACTGGGTTATAACTCAATCTTGTCTTGCTTCAATGGGCTTAATAGTACTCCTGTAGGGGCTTAACGTCAAGGTTTTCTCTTTGCATCGCCAGAATCCCGTCGGTTCCTGCCCTGATTCCTTCCATTGTCGTGAAGTAGGCGATCTCATAAATGATCGCAGAACGCCGAATTGAATAAGAATCGGAAATCGATTGTGCGCCCATGGTGGTGTTAAAAACCAGACAAAGATCACCACTTTTTATGGCATCAACACAGTGGGGTCTCCCCTCTTTGACTTTGTTGATTTTCTCAGCTGTAATGCCGTTTTGATTAAAAAAGTCAGCGGTTCCACCTGTCGCCACAATAGAGAATCCGGCAGCGACCAGCTTGCGGGTCGGTTCGAGGATCATTTCTTTATCCGCGTCTTTCACACTGATAAATATTTTCCCGCTGTGTGGCAATTTGACCCCGGCGCCCAGCTGCGACTTGGCATAAGCATAACCAAAATCGTAGTCGATCCCCATAACTTCGCCGGTCGATTTCATCTCTGGACCAAGCAGTGTATCAACACCGGGAAATTTGACAAACGGGAACACGGCTTCTTTGACCGAAATATAATCGGGGACAATATCGCCAGAAACACCCAATGCTGCCAGACCTTTTCCAGCCATCACTTTTGCCGCCACCTGTGCCAGAGGTCGCCCGGTTGCTTTAGAAACAAACGGAACCGTGCGGCTGGCTCGTGGATTGACTTCGAGTAAATAGATGGCACCATCCTTGATCGCAAACTGAATATTCATCAGCCCGATAACTTTTAATTCGAGAGCAAGAGCAATGGTTTGACGGCGAATCTCGGCAATAATCGCATCCGGAAGTGAAAACGGCGGTAAGGTACAGGCAGAATCTCCCGAATGGATACCGGCTTCTTCGATATGCTGCATGATCCCGCCGATGACCACTTCACTTCCATCTGACAGAGCATCGACATCAACCTCAATGGCATTCTGTAAAAATTTATCCACCAGAACCGGATGTTCAGGGGATGCATCAACGGCATACTGCATATAATCGCGTAGTCGCTCGATATCGTAAACAATCTCCATGGCGCGGCCACCCAGGACATACGAAGGCCTGACAACCACCGGATAGCCGATTCGTGCAGCGATAACCTCCGCTTCGTCATACGTACTGGCGATACCGTTCTGTGGTTGAAGCAGGTTGAGTTTATTCAATAATGCCTGAAAACGTTCGCGGTCTTCTGCTCTGTCAATGGCATCGGGAGATGTTCCGATGATCGGCACCCCAGCTTGTTCTAATGCGACAGCAAGTTTCAGTGGTGTTTGTCCCCCATATTGAACAATCACCCCTTCCGGACGCTCCGTTTCAACTATTGCCAATACATCTTCGAGGGTCAGTGGCTCAAAATAAAGACGATCAGAGGTGTCATAATCTGTCGATACCGTCTCGGGGTTACAATTGATCATGATCGTTTCAAACCCGTCAGACGCTAACGAAAAGGCGCCGTGGACACAACAGTAATCAAATTCAATACCCTGCCCGATCCGGTTCGGCCCACCACCGAGGATGATGATCTTAGGTTTGTCGGTCGGCTCTGCTTCACATTCTGATTCATAGGTCGAATAGAAATAAGGGGTAAAAGCTTCAAACTCGGCGCCACAAGTATCAACTCGTTTGTAAACGGGAAGGACAGCAAGCTTGTGCCGCTTTTCGCGAACATCACCCTCCGTAATTCCCCAGAGGAAAGCGAGCCGTCGATCAGAAAATCCATACTGTTTTGCGTCGCGCAACAGGTCAGTAAAATCATCCGAGTCGCTATTCAGTTGATCACGATGGGACAATAAAACTGATTCCATCTCAACTATCTGGGCGATATTTGACAGGAACCATGGGTCGATTCCACTCAACTGATAAATTTGATCAATACTGAAACCGGCCCGGATTGCATCGGCCAGGTACCACATCCGTTCCCAGCTGGGCACCTGTAATTTATTAATCAGATCATCACGTTCCCGGGAGGTTATCTGGCGAACATAATCGGCCGGATTTTTGAAGATCTGACTTTCAAAACCGTAGGAACCAATTTCGAGAGAACGCAGTGATTTTTGCAGACTTTCTTTAAACGTACGTCCAATCGCCATAGCTTCGCCGACCGATTTCATTTGTGTGGTCAGGGTCGCATCCGATTGTGGAAATTTTTCAAATGTAAAACGGGGGACTTTGGTGACGACGTAATCGATTGTCGGCTCAAATGATGCGAGGGTTTCGCGAGTAATGTCATTTTGAATTTCATCAAGGCGATAACCGACAGATAATTTCGCTGCAATTTTGGCAATTGGAAATCCGGTCGCTTTTGATGCCAGCGCAGAGGATCGAGATACCCGGGGGTTCATTTCGATCACCACCATGCGTCCGTTTCTTGGATTAACACCAAACTGAATATTTGAACCACCGGTTTCAACCCCGATTTCCCGGATAATTTTCAAGGAGGCTTCACGTAAAAGCTGATACTCTTTGTCGGTCAAAGTCTGGGCCGGAGCAACAGTAATAGAGTCACCGGTATGGACACCCATGGCATCAACGTTCTCGATCGAACAAATAATGACGACGTTATCGGCGAGATCACGCATCACTTCAAGTTCATACTCTTTCCAGCCGATAACCGACTCTTCGATCAAAATCTCACTGGTTGGCGACGCATCAATTCCGACCACGGCCATCCGCTCAAACTCTTCACGATTGTAGGCAATCCCGCCACCAGTCCCCCCCAGGGTAAAGGAAGGGCGAATTATCGCTGGAAAACCTATCTCAGCAACAACCTCCTGCGCTTCCTTGAAGCTATGAGCCAGGCCTGAACGTGGAACAGCAACGCCAATCTTTTCCATTGCCTGTTTAAACAACGTACGGTCTTCAGCTTTTTTAATCGGCCCAAGCTTTGCGCCAATCATTTCAACGTTATACTTTTTCAGCACACCAGACTCAGCAACAGAAACAGCCGTATTGAGGGCAGTCTGGCCGCCTAAGGTTGGCAATAAAGCATCGGGACGTTCTTTTGCAATGATTTGGGTGAGAACTTTGGGGGTCACCGGTTCAATGTAGGTCCTATCGGCAAAATCGGGATCGGTCATGATGGTTGCCGGATTAGAATTCAGCAGGACAACCTCGTACCCCTCCTCTTTTAAAGCCTTACAAGCCTGGGTCCCCGAATAATCAAATTCACAGGCCTGACCGATAACAATCGGTCCAGCACCAATAATCAGAATCTTTTTCAAGTCTGTCCTTTTAGCCATTTTGACCCCCCTTTTTGTGCTCTTTCATCAAATCGATAAAACGCTCAAACAGATATTGAGCATCGTGAGGCCCTGGTGAGGATTCAGGGTGATATTGTACAGAATAGGCTGGAGACGACAGAAGTTGTATCCCTTCAACGGTCTTATCATTCAAATTAATATGGGTCACCTTGATGTTATCATCCAGGCTGTTTTCATCTACGGCAAAGCCATGATTCTGCGAGGTTATCTCAACCTGTTGCCGTTTATGATCCAGAACCGGCTGGTTGCCGCCGCGATGACCAAACTTGAGCTTGTAAGTTCGTCCACCCGATGCAATTGAAAGCAGCTGATGACCGAGACAGATACCAAAAACCGGCACCTTGCCAAGTAAATTGCGAATATTCTCCTGGGCATAATGGAGTGGTTCCGGATCTCCCGGTCCATTACTCAAAAACACACCGTCTGGATTCATTTCCAGGACATCTTCAGCCGACGTTGTTGCTGGAACCACCTTCACATCACAGCCAAGAGTCGCTAGATTCCGTAAAATGTTGCGCTTAATACCAAAATCATAAGCAATAACTCTATAGGGCGATGGTGTCTGACTGCAATCAGCATAGCCTTGCCCCAGAGACCAGAGCCCTTCGGTTGGCTGATATGGCTCTCGACAGGTGACTTCTTTCACCAGATCACGTCCAACAATAGAAGGGGCTTTGCGTGCCTTCTCAATTAAACTTTCGGGATCTGTATCGGTTGAAGAAATGATTCCTGTTTGTGCCCCAAAAGTCCGGATGTGGCGCACCAGAGCCCGGGTGTCGATTGCTTCGATACTGACAATATTATTATTTTTCAGATAAGCATCGAGACTCACCTCGGAACGAAAATTACTGGGGAAAGGACACGCTTCTTTGACCACAAAACCAGACAGAAAAGGTCGACCAGACTCAATATCCTCAGGATTAATCCCGTAATTTCCGATTTGAGGATAAGTCATAGTGACAATTTCACCATGATAAGAGGGATCGGTCAAAATTTCCTGATAACCTGTCATACTGGTATTAAAAACGACCTCACCTGTGACCTCACCAACTGCACCCAGTGCTTTTCCAATAAAATACTTGCCATCGGCAAGAGCTAATACTGCTTTCATTGAGACCTCTTGTGTTATATGTTTAAGCCGTAAGGCTTCAGGCTATACAAAGCTGTGCAGGCTCAGGTTTAAAACCTGTCAGCCTGAAACCTGCAGACTTGTTTTGCCACTTTTCAGTTATCTTTCAAAAACCGTCTTTCCTGCCAGAATTGTCCGAACGGCATAGCCGCGTAAAGTCTGACCGCTGAAAGCGGTATTTTTACTTTTGGAATGGAGTTCGTCGGCTTTCACAAGCCACTCCTTATTCGGATTAATCAGAGTCATGTCGGCAACAGCACCAACGGTGAGAGTTCCACGATCAATACCGAGAATGTCTGCCGGCTGACAGGTCACCAGTGCAATCGCCTGCGACAGGTCAAGAACCTTTTCAGAAACCAGTTTAAGGGTCAACGGTAGCAAGGTTTCAAGTCCAACGACACCATTCAATGCGACCGCAAATTCAACATTCTTCTCATCGATATGGTGTGGTGCATGATCGGTCGCTATAGCGTCGATAGTTCCGTCAGCCAGACCAGCACGGACCGCATCAACATCGTCTTGCGAACGCAGTGGTGGGTTCATCTTGAAATTAGCGTTGTAACCGCGAACCGCCTCATCGGTCAGCATGAAATGGTGCGGAGTCGCTTCACAGGTGATCCGCACGCCGCGCGCTTTGGCATGCCGCACCTGTGCAATACTCCCCCTGGTGGAGACATGACAAACGTGCAGGTGTGCACCTGTGAGTTCAGCCAGCATAATATCTCTGGCCGTAACGGCATCTTCGGCAACCCAGGGAATCCCCTTGAGTCCCAGTTCAGTAGCCACCGGACCTTCGTTCATACTACCACCGGCAACCAGACTGAGATCCTCGGCATGGGTAAAGATTGGCACGCCGAAGGTATTGGCGTATTCCAGACCACGACGCATCATTTCACCATCGACAACCGGAAGTCCATCATCGGAGAATCCGACGCAACCACCCTCCTTAAGTTCACCCATTTCAGTCAGTGTGCCACCTTTCATCGCTTTGGTGATCGAACCAATCGGGAAAACGTTGGCACTGCCCTGGGCCTGCGCTTTGTTGATGATATATTTTGTAATCGCAAGATTGTCATTGACCGGGCTGGTGTTAGGCATGCAGGCAACCGATGTCACCCCTCCGGCGGCAGCCGCACAGCTGCCACTGATGATATCCTCTTTATACTCATATCCCGGATCGCGTAAATGGGTGTGCATATCGACCAGACCGGGGGTAACAATCAACCCCGCAGCATTGATGACATCGGCATCGCCGGGATCAATATTTGCGGCCAATTCTGCAATTTTTCCGTCAATCACCAGAATGTCGAGTTTTTCGTCTATTTTGTTAGCGGGATCGACAACTCGTCCCGATTTAATCAATGTTTTCATTATCATCACCTTTTATTTATAAAATTGTTCAGTCCATTCTCTCTGGAGGAGAAGGTGCCCATCAATGGATGAAGAGCTTTACGGGGAAATTCCCTTAACCCGTCGCTTCGCCTCACCGCTTTGCCAAAGGGAGAGGGAAATACCTCATTCACCTTTCAGCTTCTCACCACCCGAAACCAGGTAGAGCAGTGCCATGCGTACAGCAACACCGTTTTCCACCTGATCGAGAATCACGTTCTGCGATCCATCGGCAATGGCAGTCCCCAGTTCAACACCACGGTTGATTGGTCCAGGGTGCATCACAATGGCATCTTTCTTTGCCAGTTCCATCTTATTTCCGTTGAGTCCGAAGAAACGTGCATATTCACGCACCGAAGGGATCAACGGTGCCCCCTGTCGTTCCCGCTGGATCCGCAGCATCATAACAACGTCGGCATTACGGATGGCATCCTCGAGATTATTGAAAACCTCACAGCCCATTTTTTCTATACCCGGCGGCAGCATGGTTCCCGGACCAGCCAGACGAACCCTGGCTCCCAGCTTGTTCAGACAATAGATATTGGAACGAACCACCCGGCTGTGGGTAATATCACCGACAATCGCCACCGTCAGTCCTGCGATCGACCCCTTGTGTTCGCGGATGGTCAAAGCGTCCAGAAGCGCCTGACTCGGGTGTTCGTGCATCCCATCTCCGGCATTAATCACCGAACAATCGAGCCGGTCAGCAAGATATTGGCAGGAACCTGAGGCGTTGTGGCGCATAACGATGATATCGGGATGCATGGCTTGAATATTTTTTGCCGTATCCTCCAGCGTTTCCCCTTTGGCCACCGAAGATCCCGAAGCACTGATATTGACGGTGTCCGCAGAAAGTCGCTTGCCGGCAATTTCAAAGGAAGTCCGGGTTCGGGTGCTCGCTTCATAAAACAGGTTGATAATGGTTTTACCCCGCAGAGTCGGTACTTTCTTGATTTGCCGGGTATTGATCTCTTTAAAGCTTTGAGCTGTATCAAGGATGAAATTGATCTCTTCAGCGGTCAAACTTTCTATTCCAAGGATATGCTTCGGATTGAAAGACATACTGATAGCCTCCACATCAAGTTCTAAGTAAATGAACAGCCTGAGCAGTATTACGGTCATCAAAATCGACCTCAATCTGTTCATTTCGAGCCGTTGGCAGGTTGCGGCCGATATAATCGGGACGAATTGGTAATTCTCGGTGGCCCCGATCTATGAGGATAGCCAGCTGGATGAGTTCCGGACGACCGATATCCATGACAGCTTCCATTGCGGCACGGATAGTGCGCCCGGTAAACAGAACATCATCGACCAGAATAACTTTACGGTCACCGAGTGGAAATGGAATATCGGTGAGGCCAACTGCCAGATTGTTCCGTGACGCAAGATCATCCCGATACAGTGTGACATCAATGGTGCCGAACAGGACATCTTGCCCTTCAATCTCAGCAATCTTCTGTTGCAACTGGGCTGCAAGGTGTGCCCCACCCGTCCTGATTCCAACCAGCACCAGATCCTCAACCCCTTTGTTTTTTTCAAGAATCTCATGCGCTATTCGGGTTATTGCCCGATTGACTCCATCAGAGTCGAGTATTTCAATTTCTTCCGCTGCCATAAAAACCTCCCGGGAAAAAGGCATAAAAAAACACCTGCACAAGTTATCTTATGCAGGTGTTTTGATTGGTTTTTTAACTGTATCAGTCATTATTGCATTCCCTTGCCAATCTCTCGGATTGGTTTAAAGGGTTAACTTGATGTCAATTTCGGCTCACAACACTACCAACGTAGCAACAGAGATGTCAATCATAGATTTTGTCTCAATCTATGGGACGTCCAATCCGGTTAAATCTGATTTTATGCAGCAAATCGGCCTTGGAATTCCATGACCAGTATTTTATAAAAGCGAGTCCCTTGATTTTTGATTTATGGACATAGCCCCAGAAACGGCTGTCAAATGAGAAATCACGATTATCCCCCATCACAAAATAGTTATCATCGGGGACTTTGATCGGACCGACAAAATCGCGCGGACTGGCACCGGACGGAATCATTTCCTGATCTTTATGCAACTCCTGAGGTATGGAGAACGGTTGGCCGTTAACATAAACCTGCTTGGCTTTCACTTCTATCATGTCACCGGGCAATCCAATCACCCGCTTGATAAAATCACGCCGCTTGAAATAAGATTTTCCTTCATCTTCAGGAAACTCAAACACAACCACATCGCCACGCTCAGGATCACGGATCGAAAGATAACGTTCATCACTCCCCGGAATTTTAGTTCCATAGATAAACTTGTTAACCAGTAAATGATCGCCAATCAACAGGGTATCAAGCATCGATCCAGAAGGAATTTTAAAGGCCTGGAAGAGGAAGGTGCGGATGATCAATGCCAGCACAACGGCAACAATCAGTGCCTCCGACCATTCGCGATACCAGGGCTTTTTCGGGCCTACAGCTTTCTTCTTTTTAAAAATTGCCATAATTGATGCACTCACAAAATAACATTGGATGGCGTCGCCATCATAATTCAGTCTTTAACCTTGAGAATTGCCAGAAAAGCATCCTGGGGCAGTTCAATGCTCCCCACCTGTTTCATCCGTTTTTTTCCAGCTTTCTGTTTTTCCAACAGTTTCCGTTTTCGGGTGATATCACCACCATAACATTTGGCAGTCACATCTTTTCTTAACGCTTTGACCGTAGAACGGGCAATAACCTTGTTACCAATAGCAGCCTGGATCGCAACCTCATACTGTTGCCGGGGGATGAATTCCTTCATCTTTGAGACCAGTTCACGACCTCGAAATTGCGCTTTGTCCTGATGCACAATCAAGGATAAGGCATCAACGATATCACCATTGATCAACACATTTAAGCGAACCAGCCTGCTGATTCTGAAATCAAGGTGCTCATAATCAAGGGAAGCGTAACCGCGGGTTATTGATTTGAGGCGATCGAAGAAATCGAGGACGATTTCATTGAGCGGCATTTCGTAAACAACCATCACTCGATTCGCAGTCAGGTATTTCAGTTCTCGCTGCGTTCCACGCTTTTCAATACACAAGCTCAAGACCGCACCAACAAATTCATTCGGGACATGAATCGAAGCCAGAATAAAGGGCTCCTCGATCTTTTCGATCAACTGAACGTCAGGAAGCATGTTGGCACTTTCAACTTCCAATAATTCCCCTTTTGTCGTCGTGACGCGATAAACAACTGTCGGAGCTGTGGTAATCAGCTCTACACCAAATTCCCGCTCCAAACGCTCCTGGATGATTTCCATATGGAGCAGGCCAAGAAAGCCACAACGGAAACCAAAGCCCAACGCTACCGAATTTTCAGGTTCAAATGAAAAAGCAGCATCATTCAGACGCAACTTTTCAATAGCATCGCGCAGATTATCATAATCTGCGGCATCGATCGGGTAGAGGCCGGAGAAGACCATCGGCTTGACTTCCTGATAACCAGGAAGTGCCATCTCTGCCGGATTGTGCAAATGGGTGATGGTATCGCCAACCTTTGCATCGTCAACAACTTTTATGCCCGCAATGACAAAACCGACTTCACCGGCAGATAACTGGTCCAAACTGACGGGATTAGGGGTAAAAGCTCCAACCTTCTGAACCTCGTAAACCCCGCCGGTCGCCATCAACTTGATTTTATCCCCTTTCCTAACGGTGCCATCGAAAATTCGCACCAGGATAATAACGCCCTGATAGGCATCGTACCAGGAGTCAAAAGTCAGAGCTTTCAACGGGGCTTGGGGATCCCCTTGCGGGGCTGGGATTCTTTCAACCACAGCCTCAAGAATTTCATCGATTCCAATACCTTCTTTAGCACTGGAAAGGATCGCATCACTGGTATCGATACCAATGATCTCCTCAACTTCTTCTTTGATTCTTTCGGGCTCGGCACTGGGTAAATCTATTTTGTTGATAACCGGAAAGACTTCCAGATCGAGATCAATCGCCAAATAGACATTGGCAAGAGTCTGTGCCTCAACACCCTGAGCAGCATCAACCACCAGCATTGCACCTTCACAGGCCGAAAGAGAGCGACTGACTTCATACGAAAAGTCGACATGGCCAGGGGTATCAATCAAATTAAGGATATAATCCTGTCCATCCCTGGCCTTGTAGGGAAGCCGGACCGATTGTGCCTTGATGGTGATGCCACGCTCTTGCTCCAACTCCATCTTGTCCAGAAACTGATCAGACTTTTCCCGATCAGACAATGCCCCTGTTGTTTCCAGCAAGCGATCAGCGAGGGTCGATTTACCATGGTCAATGTGGGCAATAATGGAAAAATTACGGATATTTCTCTGCTTCATAAATTCTCTACTGCAAATGGTTGAAATAACCTTTTATATTAGGCTTGGAATTTGGTTGATGTAAAGATAAAAAAGAGACAATGTTTTTGTTGATTGCCATAGAGGTTAATTGAGGGATGGTTTTTCAGGCATAAATAGTGGCCAGGCCTCCGCAAAAATCATCCCGAAAACAATCAGAGCACCTCCAAACCAACCCAGTACAGTTAATCTATCACCGGCTAACCAGATCGAGAATAGTGCTGCAAAGACCGGTTCAAGTGTATAGATAAGTGCCGCCCTGGTTGGAGTTGTGCGGTTTTGAAAAGTTGTCATAGCCCAGAAAGCATAGACCGTAGCAAATAACGAGGTAATGACAAAGGCGAAGATCAACGACCCACTCCAGGTCTGCGGCCAGGAAACCGGCTCAAAAAACAGACTGCCAGTTAAATACAGCAACGTCGCTGTGGCAATCTGGACAAAGGTGAGAGCCTTACCATCATACCCCTTGGTGAAAACATCCAGTCCAAGGATGTGCAAAGCTATGAATACTGAACATATCATTACCAGAAGATCGCCAAAATTGATTATCCAAGGGGTATGCCAGGTTAGTAGTAACAATCCAGGAAGGGCAAAACAGACCCCGATTTTCGACCCTAAAGCTGCTGGTTTTTTCAACAACGCCCCTGCCATCAAAGGAACCCACACAACCCCGAGACCGGTCAGAAAGCCGGCGTTGGCGGAAGATGTCAGTTCCAGTCCAAAGGTCTGGAAGATAAAAGCAAGCGCCAGCAGGGCCCCAAGGAGAATGCCCACCGTCCAACCACGTCGATCTAAAGTGGCAAAACCAGTTCGCCCCGCTAAGAATGCCAGTACGATTGCAGCAATAGCAAATCGCATCCAAAGAAAAGCCATTACCGGCATTTCGGTGATCGCATCTTTAACAATTGGAAAAGTGGCACCCCAGAACAAGGTGACAGACGCCAGAATCAACTCAGCAGATAATTGCTGCTTGTTTATTTTATGGGTTTTTATCGCAGTCATGTAAATACAAACATTGTTTGTTAGTCTCTTGTTGCAGGGGAAGAGCTATGGTATAAGCATAATTCTTTGAATACAATGATATTCTGATTGATTTTATGGAGATAGGACATGGACCGTACGGATCGTTCAAAACAAGAACCTGTTGAGGTGATCTGCCCCAAATGTCGCTACATTGAAATCATTTATCTCCCTGTTGACGATTTACCCTGCTGTCCTTTATGCAACACGCAAATGTCGATATCAGAACTTCTGGACGAAGGGAAGTCTTATTAAATTCAACCTGACCTGCCGATAGGGATCGGCTCGACTTTCATCACTATTTAATGAGGAGGAAAAACAATGAAACTGGTAAAACTTGCACTTGCTTGTCTGTTGGCTTTTGGTGTTGTGATTCCAGGTGTTGCCACCGCTGACACCCTGGATGATATTCAGGCTCGTGGCGTTCTGAAGGTTGGTATGGAGCCTGGCTACATGCCCTTCGAGATGACCAACCAAAAAGGGGAAATCATTGGTTTTGACGTCGATATGGCAAAAGGTATTGCCAAAGCTATGGGTGTCAAGCTGGAGCTGGTCAATACTGCCTGGGACGGTATCATCCCCGCCCTGCTCACCAAAAAGTTTGACATGATCATGAGTGGCATGACGGTCACCCAGGAGAGAAACCTGAAAATCAATTTTGCCGACCCCTACATTGTCATCGGACAAACGATTCTGATCGGGAAAGAGCACGCTGCTGATGTTAAATCCTACAAGGATCTTGACAAGAAAGGGTACAAGGTTGGTTCCAAGCTTGGCACCACCGGTGAAAAAGCAACCCATAGGATGATCCCGAACTGTTCTTATATATCATTTGATACCGAGCAAGAAGGAATTACTGACCTGGTAAACGGCAAGATCGATGCGTTTGTTTATGACCTCCCCTACATGGAAATTGCATACGCCCAAAAAGGGAAAGGGAAACTTACCTATCTTAACAAGCCATTCACTTATGAGCCTCTGGCCTGGGCAATCCGTCGCGGCAACCATGACTTCCTCAACTGGCTGAACAACTACATGGCTCAGGTTAGAAGTGATGGGACCTACGACAAAATTTATGCGAAGTGGATCCAGAGTGACGCTTGGTTGAAACAGATCCAGAAGTAATTTGATCAAATATATGGAGGATGCAGTTTATTTATAATTGCATCCTCCATTTTTTATCAATCTTGATGGCGTCGCCATCCCATAAGTTTTTTTGCGAAAGCATCAATCTTTCATTTTAATTTAATTCTAGAAAGACCCAGTCAAGTGAATAAAAAAACCAATAACGGACTTTGGTGGGCTCTCACAATATTAGTTTTAGCACTGATTGTTTTTGGTCTTTGGGTTGCGACCAAAAGAATCGACTATACCTGGCGCTGGAATCGAGTTCCACAATACTTTGTCTATCTCGACAAAGATGTAAAATCGGCAACCTCTAATGGCACCGTGACCCAGCTCGAAAATAATGGTGACCAAACAACTGTAACGGTTCAGGGTGAGGATGGTGAAGAGAGCACCTATATTATTGATAGCAAAACTGCCAACCTGAAAGTTGACGAATACCTTTTAGAGGATGATACAGTTGGATCTATTGGAGAGTGGAAAGCAGGCCCGCTAAGTGTTGGTCTCTGGGTCACTCTCTGGATATCGGCTATTGCCAGCGTCATTGGCCTGGTTATTGGTGTCATAACCGGTTTGTGCCGGGTATCTCAAAATCTGACCCTGCGCCAACTCTCCATCACCTACATAGAAATAATTCGCGGCACACCGCTGCTGGTTCAGCTTTTTATCTTTTATTTTTTCCTGGGTACCGTTCTCGATATCGGGAGAATCCCTTCTGGAATTGGTGCACTGGCCGTTTTTGCCGGAGCTTATGTCGCTGAGATTATTCGTGCCGGAATTCAGTCAATCCCCAAAGGGCAGATGGAAGCATCGCGCTCACTGGGTATGAATGTCCCCCAGGCGATGACGTATATTATCCTGCCGCAGGCGTTTAAACGAACCCTGCCGCCACTGGCTGGCCAGTTTATCAGCCTGATTAAAGATTCATCGCTGGTTTCAGTCATTGCCATCACTGACCTGACTAAAAGTGGTCGTGAAGTTATCACTTCAACCTTTGCGGTCTTTGAAATCTGGTTTGTTGTGGCATTTCTCTATCTGATATTAACATTCAGCTTATCGCAAGTGGTTGCCTGGGTTGAGCGGAGGCTAGCAGTCAGTGATTAAAACAGTTGGTTTAGAAAAAGTATTTGTTGTTCGTGATCAAGAAGTGCGTGCCGTCGATGGCATCTCCTCCCACATCAAGTCTGGCGAAGTTGTCGTTGTTATTGGCCCTTCTGGTTCAGGGAAATCGACATACCTGCGTTGTTTGAATGGTCTCGAAACCTTAACCGGTGGCCATGTTCATATTGATGGAATCGATCTCGCTGATCGAAAAACCGACATGAATAAAGTGCGTCGTGAAGTGGGGATGGTGTTTCAACAATTCAACTTGTTCCCCCACAAAACAGTTCTTGAAAATCTGGTTCTGGCACAAATGAAGGTCCGGAAACGGAAGCGCTCTGAGGCCGAAAAAACTGGTCGTGCCCTGCTCAAAAAAGTTGGTATTTCGGAAAAAGAAGCGAACTACCCAAGTCAACTCTCCGGTGGTCAACAACAACGTGTCGCTATTGCCCGCGCATTGGCGATGGAACCGAAAGTGATGCTGTTTGACGAACCAACCAGTGCCCTCGATCCGGAAATGGTTGGTGAGGTCCTTGAAGTCATGAAACAGCTTGCCCGTGAAGGGATGACTATGGTCGTTGTCACCCACGAGATGGGTTTCGCCCGCGAAGTTGCCGACCGTGTACTGTTTATGGATTACGGCAAGCTGGTCGAAGAAGGGACTCCTGAGCATTTCTTTACCGATCCGCAGGAAGAGCGGGCCAAGTTATTCCTCAGGCAGGTTTTGTAGTTTTTGACAAGGAACGTTTCAGGGCGCCTTTCGGGCGCCCTTTTTTGTGGTAAACCATGGATCAGCGCGACACATCAAACCCTTCCCTGCGGTCTGACATTCTACGTCAAGGAGCCGCCGCCGCCTGGCCAATCTGTCTTGGGTATTTCCCCATTGGTTTGGCTCTTGGTGTCTTAGCCCGACAAGCAGGCTTGCACTGGTGGGCGGTGGCACTGATGTCAATTATGGTCTTTGCCGGGAGTGCTCAATTTATCTGTGTTGCCATGCTCGCGGCAGGTGCATCGGTTCCATCAATTATTTTCACGACTCTGGTCGTAAACCTGCGCCACACCCTGATGAGTTCAGCCCTGGCGGTCTACCTGGCCGGCGTTAATCAAAAATTTCTGGCTGTTTTTTCTTACGGTATCACCGATGAAAGCTTTGCCGTCAACATGACCCAATTCAAAAAGGGGCATTGGGATCGATGGCGGGCACTGGTGGTTAACCATCTGGCAAATTCGGTCTGGATTCTGGCTACGGTGGCCGGAACGCTGGTCGGGCAATTTGTTCCTCAAGGCGCTTTTGGTATCGATTACGCACTGACCGGAATGTTTATCTGCTTATTGGTTTTTCAGCTACAGGGGCGGATATATCTTCTGACCGGTCTTCTTGCCGCAGTGTTTTCGGTGGTATGGTATCTGTTGATTCCGGGAGATTCCTACATTGTCGGTGCTTCGGTTTGTGCGGCAACTCTCGGCTATCTACTGAAACGACGCTATCGGAGGAAAAAATGACTTTCTCCGATTATTTTTTTCTCTTCGCCGGGATGGGTCTGGTCACATATCTGCCACGCACCCTGCCGTTACTTTACCTTGCCCACAAACAACTTCCTCAATGGATGATTGACTGGCTCAGCTTGATTCCTGTTGCGGTATTGAGTGCTCTGTTGGCTCCCTCTTTATTTGTTGATGCCGAACACCGCAGTTTTTCACTGGGAAAGCCAGAACTCATCGTTGCAATTCCGACATTGATCTTTGCCTTGAAAACCCGTAGCCTCGGCGGCACCGTTCTGGTTGGTATGTTTTTGTACTGGTTGGCGGGAATTTTTATGTAGGGGCGCTGCTTGCCGCGCCCTTTTTTTGGTGACACCGACAGGGCGCAGCAAGCAGCGCCCCACACACAGGAACACAACTAATGAAATTAACCGGAAAACAAGCGCGTTATTTGCGCGGTTTGGGACATCACTTAAAACCAGTTGTCATGATCGGCAAAGACGAGGTCAACGAAGCCATTATTACCGCAACCGATGAAGCTTTGACGATTCATGAGCTGATAAAAGTAAAACTGCAGGATGGGTGCCTGGGGGATCGGAAAGATATTGCCGCAGAACTGGCAACAGCGACGGATTCGAGCGTTGCCCAAATTCTGGGGAAAAATTTCCTGTTGTATCGGCAATCAGAAGACCAGAAGATCAAACTTCCAGCTGGCAAATCATGACCCATGTTCCATTTTGATCTAACTCAAGAGCCACTGACAAACCGGGAACTGGAAGCAGAACGGCAGTCCATCAAAGAAATGCGCAGAACCCAGATCAAATACTCCTGTATTTCAGATGTACTGCACGCATTTGTCTTTATCGGTCTCTATTTCAATCATTTTCTTTCGGGATACGCGATTCTGCTTGCCGTTGCTCTAAGCACTGTCATTGCCCTTGTCCTGTCCACAACCTGTCGTGACAACCTGAAGGTAACCGACCAGATTGCTATCGGAATCCTCTCGTTGGCGACGGCCAGCACCACCATGATAATTCTTGTCATGGCAATGCAACAAGCTCTTACCGGGAGTATTATAGCCGGCTTAACCACCGGCTCAATTGTTATTGTCGGAGCGACACTGGGTCGAAAAATCAAAAAGGTGCTGGCGACAATCGAAGCGATGAAGCCGATTATCGATGACAATATCGCGCACCAGGAAGTCATGACCCTCTGCCGCAAGTTTCCAGAATTGGAGACTTACCGCGAGTCAGCCGCTCGGTATCTGCGTCCTCACCTCACCTACGGAGAGTTGGAAGAGATGCGTAAGTGGATGGAAGGAAAACAGCAGAATAAAGCTGAAGCCGTTTAGCCCTCCCCTTTTCAGTCTACCAGCCCTCAGCCTGCCGCCTGATTTCAAGCTCTCTCAAACGGCTCATACAGCTTTTTATACTCATCCTGAGCATAACGATCGGTCATGCTGGCAATGTAGTCACAAATCACCCGTTCGGTTCCATATTTTTCAAATCTTTGTTGATGTCGTTCCGGCAACAGGGTTGGGTTTTGTATATAATTTTCAAACAACAGGGTCAGAAAACGCTCAGCCTTGACTCTCATCCGCTCAACTTTTGAATGTCGGTAAAGACGCTGGTAGAGAAATTTTTTCAATTGCTGATTCATCTCACTCATACCAGGGCTGAAACTGACAAGATTTTCAGGCTGCCTACGAACATCTTCCAACGTTGAAATCTGATGATGTTGCAGGTTGCCCGTTGTCGTATTCACCAGATCATGAATCAATTCGCCAATCAGGTAGCTGATCGTTTGCAGAATCTGGCGTTTATCATCTAATCCCGGAAACTTTTCCCCGATCATCAAGTAGGTCTGCTGCCACAATTCAACCTCTTCAAGATCTTTCAGCGTAATGTATCCAGCCATCAAACCATCATCGATATCGTGGTTGTTGTAGGCAATTTCATCGGCCAGATCGATAATTTGCGCTTCAAGGGGGGCCCGTTGTTCAGGATCATAAGGGAGAATCGCCTTTTTGCCAGCCCGGTCATAATCGGATGAATGTTTGATGATCCCCTCTCTGGTTTCCCAGCTCAGATTAAGACCGTCAAAACCGGGATAGCGTTGCTCAAGGTGTTCCACAATCCGCAATGATTGTTGATTGTGCTCAAAGCCACCAAAATCTTGCATCAGTCGTTTGAGAACATGTTCACCGGTGTGCCCGAATGGAGTATGCCCAAGGTCATGCGACAATGCCAGTGCCTCAACCAGATCTTCGTTCAGATGTAAATTCCGGGCAATACCACGGGCGATCTGCGCAACCTCCAGAGAGTGGGTCAAACGGGTGCGATAATAATCCCCTTCATGATTGACAAAAACCTGAGTTTTATATTCCAGCCGCCGAAATGCCGCACAATGGATAATTCGATCCCGATCCCGTTCAAATACCAACCGTTCATCCTTAAACGGCTCATCATACTCACGACCACGACTTTGATCACTGCGAGCGGCAAAATCTGCTAATCCATGTTCACGCATAAAAAACCTCCTACTGATCCTAACTTGATTACAAATCAAAGAATACACTATCAGCATGACAAAATAAGTCACACTTAAAATCAGTTGATTTTGGTAGTATATCAGGAGGGTATCCCGTCCAGGCAATCATTCAATGCTTGCGATAATAAAATGAACGACCCTGCAGCAAGCAGCAGGGTCGTTCATCAGTTACGGGCGTGGTAGTTATTGACTTTTTTTTCAAAACCGTTGGACACTGAATGCAAACAATACTGCTGAATATCTACAGAAGAACCCGCTCCAGGTGTTTAACCAGAAAATCAATCTCTTCATCGCTGATATTAAGTGGTGGGGAAATGCGGATTGTGTGACCATGACTGTCATTGACAATCAATCCAAGATCGAGAAGCTGACGACAGAAATCCATAGCATTTCCTTTAACAACTTCGATCCCGATAAACAGCCCTTTCCCGCGCACTTCTTTGACATGTGGAGATTTTTCGGCAATTTTTTCGATGGCTGCTTTCAGTTTTTTCCCCTGCAGGGCTGAACTTTCAACCAGTTTTTCTTCTTCTATGACGGTCAGAGCAGCAATCCCGGCAATGCAGGCGAGTGGGTAGCCACCGAAAGTCGACCCATCAGAACCGACCTTGAACGCCATATCCATCAACTCACTGTTGGTCATGAAAATCGACAGTGGCACCAAACCACCCGATAAAGCCTTTCCAAGAACCAGACCATCAGGTACGACATTTTCATGCTCAAAGCAGAAACGTTTTCCGGTACGCCCCAGACCAACCTGAATTTCATCAAAAACCAGCAGCAGATCTTCTTGATCAGCAATATCCCTTAAACCTTGCAGAAATCCCTGCGGGGGAACCAGCATACCGCCCTCCCCTTGCATCGGCTCAACCAGGATACCGCAGGTGTTTTTATTCACCAGTTTTTTAACATCTTCAAGATTGCCGAATTCTGCCGAAACAAATCCGGGTGTCAGCGGCCCGAACCCTTCCCGGTATTTTTTTGTCGAGGAGAAAGAAATAACGGTGATCATGCGACCGTGAAAATTATTGTCGAAGATGATAATTTCTTGTTTGCCATCTTCAATCCCTTTTTTCTTCCAGCCGTAATAACGCATCATCTTGATGGCCGTTTCAACCGATTCTACCCCTCCGTTCTTGGGCAACACCTTATTCCCTTTATTACCGAAACGGGGAGCAAGCTGCGGAGCAAAATTGGCGGCTTTTTCAAGGAAGACACCAAGGGGATCGGTATAGACAACATTTGAGATAACTGATGCATAGTTACCAATCAATGCTTCAGTCATAGCATGAACTATTTTCGGATGATGATGTCCAGGATTTGCTGCCGAATAAGCCGCCAGACAATCAAGATACTGACGTCCGCTGGCATCGGTCAACCAACATCCTTTAGCCTGACGTACAACCAGATTCAGCCGGTCGTAATGGTGGGCACCATAAGTTTCCTCAAAATTAACAATTTTATCGTCAGCTACCGTTGCGCAGGCTGACATTAAACCGATATTGGGATTATACATGGCGACTCCTTGATGAAAAATCATACAAACAGTATGTGTTGCTACCTAGATAACAACATACCATAAAGAGAGTATTTGTCAATAATTTTGCTAACTATGCTATGCTTGGCTGGTGTCACATTTGACGGCAAGTTGGCTGCTGTATTGAAGGAGAGTAAATGGTGGAATCATACATAATGACTGAATTTGGTTTTTCACAGTATGAAACATCCTGCTATATGGCGCTGGTAGCTCACCATCCATCAAATGGATCGCAGCTGAGCAAGCTTTCAGGAATTGCCCGATCCCGAATTTATGATGTACTGAACACCCTGAGTCGCAAAGGGCTGGTTTTTGAAATAGAACAGGGGAAGTATGTTCCGTTGCCACCCCAGGAACTGAAAAAACGGCTGAAAAGCCGATTCGAATCAAATCTTCACAGTTTTGCAGAAGAGCTCGAAGCAGCGACAACTGTGACAGAATACGAATATATTCTAACCCTGAGGGGATATGACGAAGTCATTCAAAAAGCTATTGAAATTATTGATCATGCTGAAAAAGAACTCTATATCAGGCTATTTCCACCCTGCGGAAAAAAACTTGCCCCGCATATAGATAAAGCCGCCGCACGGGGGGTCGGAATCCGCTATGTCTGCATGGGTTCCATGGTGCACAATTTTGAGATTCAGATCGAGCATCCCGATTCACAGGAGCTGATTCATAAAATTGGCGGAGAGTCGGTTGATATCATTGCTGATAAAGAAGAAGCGCTGATCGGGATGTTCGAACTGGGGAAAGAAGACCTTTCCCCGTTTATCTGGACCAAGAACAAATGGTTTGTGATCGGCAATCGTGACAGTTTGCGGCACGATTTTTACCACTATTTTCTCAATAAAACCTATGACTGCAACGAACAACTTACCGTTGAGGAAAAGAACATCTACGAATTTATCAAAGCTGATGAGTGATGGTTTTCACTCCCGGATGACGCTGCCGGAATGAAACAGGTTATTTGAGAGATTTCAGCAAAATCGGGACTGTCCCCGCATGGGGGCTGTCCCAGACTTTTGCGGCGCAACCCACTACAGTTTCATGATCCGTAAATATCCGGGACTGCCCCCGATGAACCCGGGACAGTCCCGAATTTACTACACCCGTTCAAGAACCAGAGAAACTCCCTGTCCGACCCCAACACACATAGTACACAAAGCCCGCTTGGCACCGCTGTGCAAAAGCTGATGAGCCGCCGTGGTCGCAAGCCGGGCACCACTCATTCCCAAAGGATGTCCCAGAGCAATAGCCCCACCAAGAGGATTGATCCGCAGGTCATCATCGGCAATACCAAGCTCACGGGTACAGGCCAGAGATTGCGCTGCAAAAGCTTCATTCAATTCGATAATATCAAAATCATTAAACCCCAGACCAAGCCGTTTTAACAATTTTTGTGTCGCTGGAACCGGGCCGAGCCCCATGATACGCGGTGGCACACCGGCCGAAGCCATACCACATATCCTGGCTACAGGCTTGAGGTTATACCGCGTGGCAGCCTGCTCCGAAGCAATCAGCAATGCTGCCGCACCATCATTAACCCCAGATGCATTCCCCGCAGTAACCGTACCGTCAGGAAACAGAACTTTGAGTTGACTCAACTTTTCCAGTGAAGTTAAACGCGGATGTTCATCCTTATCAACAATCACAGCCTCACCTTTACGCTGCGGAACCCGGACCGACACAATCTCATGCGCCAACCGTCCGTCAGCCTGGGCAGCAGCCGCCTTGCTCTGGCTCCAATGGGCAAATTGATCCTGATCTTCACGACTGATTTTGAATTCACGAGCGAGATTCTCTGCCGTTTCGGGCATTGAATCGGTACCGTAGAGAGCTTTGAACTGCGGATTAATAAAGCGCCAGCCAATGGTCGTGTCATAAACCTCGGCGTTGCGGGAGAAAGCAGTTGTCGCCTTGCCGATAACAAAAGGGGCCCTGGACATGCTCTCTACACCACCGGCAATAATCAATTCAGCATCTCCGGCTTTGATTGCCTGAGCAGCACTACCAACAGCATTAAGACCAGAAGCACAGAGGCAATTGATGGTACTGGCAGGTACACTGACAGGTAATTCTGCCAGCAGTGAAGCCATCCGAGCCACATTGCGATTATCTTCACCCGCCTGGTTAGCACAACCAAGAACCACATCATCAACCGCTTCCCAGTCGACATCAGGATTGCGTGCCATCAATGCTTTGAGTGGGACGACAGCCAGATCGTCAGGACGCACAGAAGAAAGTGAACCGCCATAGCGTCCGACGGGAGTACGGATTGCATCACAAATAAATACTTCACTCATAAATCAAGCTCCAATGGGCAGGTTTTCAACCAATGTTACAGCTTTGCCTTAATTTTACGGAAGCCACCAAGCATAACCTCAGTCAGGATATCAATTTCATTATCAGTGATTGCCGTCGAGAGAACTCCGGAGCAGGTATTGATCATCATCAGGCCGTTATCAAACAGGTGATCGAGCATGATTTCAAGGTGACGATTTTCAGCTTCGCTCATGAATGCTTCACGGTAATTCGCCGGGGCAGTTGCTTTCATATGGACCCGGAACATCGATCCGCCACCTGTGACGCAGGCGGGAACAGCGGCAATATTTATTGCTTCAGCGATACTGCTACGAGCTCGGTCTGCCAAACGGTTAAGTTTCTCCACCGCGGCTTGATCAAACAACTCCATCGAAACCCGTCCTGCGGTCATGGTGATTGGGTTTGCAGAGAAAGTTCCGGAAAGGGGAAAAACTATATTATCAACCAGAGGATTCATCACCTCCATAATCTCTTTTCGACCAGCGATAGCTCCAACCGGGAACCCGCCACCGATCATCTTTCCCATGGCAGTCAAGTCTGGATGAATATCGTACCACTGTTGCGCACCACCATAATTGGAACGAAATGAAATCACTTCGTCATACACCAGCAGGGTATTATTTCTACGAGTCCAATCGTAAAGAGCCTGGATAAAATCTGCAGTGGCAGGGACAAGTCCGACCCGGTGGGGCAGTAGATCAATCAATACACAGGAGAGCTCAGCAGCATGATGATCAAGAATTTCAATCGCCCTTTCTGGATCATTAAAAGGGATGATAACGACATCATTCAGCGCAGAAGCTGGGGTCCCCCGGGAGACGGTAACACTTACGGGGTTTTTCGCATCACCCCAGTTTGACGGCGCTGCCGTCTGGCTGACTTCAGCATAATCGTAGAGCCCGTGGTAAGCCCCTTCCACCTTGGCAATTTTGGGTCGACCGGTATAAGCTCTGGCTGCCTTCAGGCAACTCATCACCGCCTCGGTTCCGGAATTAACAAACCGAACCTTATCAAAGCCGCGATTACGACTGCACAGATGCTCGGCATAGAGAATCTCTGCTTCGGTTGCCAGGGTGAATGCTGTCCCCTTCTGCAATTGTTCTGTAACGGCTGCAATAACTTGTGGATGAGCGTGGCCATGAATCAAGGACGCCATATTGTTGGCAAAATCGATCCGCTTGACTCCCTCAATATCGGTGACGTAGCAACCCTCGCCCCGTTCAGCGTACAGGGGATGTGGGCTACGTAGCACCGTATTGCGACTGACCCCGCCAGGCATAACCTGACAACCACGTTGATAGAGTTTTGCACTTCTGGAGGGTTCTGTTTTGATGCCATTTTCCATATGCGAAACCTACCCTTTTGCAGGCAATAATTTGCCAGCTGTTCTCTGCTGGACGTAATCAAAACTGACACCTGGAGCCAATTCCAAAACCTTGAAACCTGCCGGAGTCACGTCCAGTACCGCAAGGTCGGTGTAAATTCGATCAACAACATTTTTCCCGGTGAGTGGATAGGTGCACGATTCAACCAGCTTAGGACCTCCATCCGTGGTACAGTGCTGAGTGATAACATAAATAGTTTTAACCCCGGCGACCAGATCCATGGCGCCACCCACTGCAGGAATGGCATCAGGTTCACCGGTTGACCAGTTAGCCAGATCCCCCTGTTCGGAAATCTGCATTGCCCCCAAAACACAAACATCGATGTGCTGGCCACGAATCATAGCGAAGCTGTCGGCATGGTGAAAGAATGCGGCGCCAGGAATTGTGGTCACTGCCTTCTTCCCCGCGTTGATCAACTCTGGATCTTCTCCCCCTGAAGCAGGAACAGGCCCCATTCCCAGCAGACCATTTTCGGTATGATAGATCACCTCACGCCCTTCCGGGACATGCTGGGCAACCTTCTCGGGGATACCAATACCCAGATTGACATACGAACCATCAGGAATATCCAAGGCAGCCCGTTTGGCCATCTCATCCCTGTTCCAGCCGATAATATCTGCTGTCATGGATAAAATCTCCCTTCAGCAACCAGCTTTGATTCCTGCTCCGGGTTAGCGACAGTGACAATACGGTCAACAAAAATTCCAGGGGTCACAACAATTTCGGGATCAATCTCACCAGCGGTAACCATCCTCTCGGCCTGAACAATCGTGGTCTCTGCCGCCATCGCCATGATCGGGGCAAAGTTACGTGCGGTTTTGTTGTAGATCAGGTTGCCATAGCGATCGGCCTGTTTAGATTTAATCAGGGCAAAATCGGCTTTCAAACCATATTCCATAACGTAGTCACGACCAGCAAAATGACGTTGCTCTTTTCCCTCTGCCAGCGGGGTTCCAACAGAAGTCGCAGTGTAAAAAGCCGGAACACCAGCACCACCGGCACGAATCCGTTCAGCCAGGGTTCCCTGGGGTACCAGTTCCAGATCTATTTTGCCGCTGCGGTACAATTCGGGGAATACCTTGGAACCGACGGTGCGTGGATAGGAGCAGATCATTTTGGCGACCCGGCCATTTTCAATCAAAGCTGCCAACCCGACGTGACCGCTGCCGGTATTATTATTCACCACGGTCAGGTTTTGAGCCCCTTGATCAATCAAGGCATGGATCAGCTCAATCGGACTTCCTGCCTCACCGAATCCACCAATCATCACGGTCGCGCCATCAAAGATATCGGCAACCGCTTTCGCCGGTGAATCAACTTGTTTATCAATCATCTTGAAAAACCATCCGTTTATCCATATCAGGGGCGAGCCACCGTCCCCGTCCATTTTTTGATCCCGACATTATCCATCGATGGACAACCACGGGGGGGCTGCACCTACAACAAATCAGGCTAAACGTTTACGTAATGCTTCAGACAGGTTCTCTTCTATTTCTTTCAACTCATCCTCGAAAAAATAGTTTTCAGTGTCAAACGGAAGCAACAAGTCGATCTTGTTTTTTTCCTCATCGTATTTAGCGTGAAATACGCGATTCATCCACTCCATATTGCGTGCTTCAGTAAACTGCAGGGCAAAACATTTCTCACCACCAATAACCGAGGTGCCAAGAATTGCCAGTTTGCCTGCCGAAATAGTCATCGAAATATGTCTTGATGGACGGTTGATTGAGGCCAGAGAATTGTAAATTTTACTAAAAACCCGTTCGATATCGGCCATTGGCGCGGCGAAGTAAAGGTGTTCACCGGTCGGGCGAGCGGCATACATAGAATGGAATCCAATCCCCAGCATCGCCAGGATATTAGCCAGATCAATCCAGTTCTGTGCCGATTTATTGACATCAACTTTGCCATTTTTATCGGTAAATAAGCTGATGTGGTTCATGATCGGGCTCTGACTGCGAACCATGACTCCATGCGCCTTCAGTCGCCTGATAGCGGCAATAGTGCGCGGATTCAGTAATTCGCGCGGGGTAGAAAAATGAGCCATCCACGCCATCTGGATACCATTCTCATAAAGGAGGTCGTAAAGTTCGAACATCTTCTCGAATTTTTTGGTCAGGATCATCTCTGGTTGAAACGTCAACGCACGAGAACCAAGCCTGATGGTACGGATATGAGACAGTTCCGGATCCTCAATAATCGGGGTGATATACTGGGCAAACCGACTGGCTGGCATAAAGCCGCCATCACCACCGGTAATCAGGATATCGGTCACCCCTTTATGGAGCTTCAGATAGTTGTGCAGCTGAGCTATGTCTTTCTGCAGAAACATATCTTCATCTCCACGCACCTGGGCGTGGCGGAAACAATAGGTACAGAATGAAAAACAATTCTGGGTCGTCGTATCAAACACCAGCTGACATTGGGGATATTTGTGCTGACTCCCCTCAAGAAACTCAACCTCCCCCCTATCGTTGTCAAACCAGGGCTTGTTCAGCTGCTGATTGCCATCGTGAGGATTGGTCTTTTCACTGTAATCGACAACAATACGAGCCCGCTCTTCTGCAGTTTCTGCCTCAACATAAGCCCTGGTTGCTTCGGGGTCGATCATCCCCGGCTGCGGCAACACCAGTTGATAAAGCGAATCAGTTTTGTAATTATCCCAGTTGATAATATTTAACGAATGGCTGGTAGCGAGAAACCGATAGACCTCGATATAAAATTCCCGTTCCTTAATTTTATCCAGCTTGACCCCATTTTCTTCAAGGATCTGACAGACTTTTCTGAATCCATCAAGCCCGGCGTAATTACTGCCAGCTTTAAAGAGAAATGGTCTGGTTTCACGTAACCCGGAGTGCTGCGGATAATTCACCTCAAGCCGGTTCAAAACCCCAGCCGGCAACAGCCGTTCCAACTTGACAATATTGCGGGCCTCTTCACTGAAGTGGTAACGCTCTATCAATGCATTAATATCATCCCCGTTAAAAGAAGGGTTCACACTGCCTGAAGTTGCCTGGCTTACAATCGAAAGGTTGCCTGGACTTACCATGAGAACTCCTTGTCTGCCTATATTGTGCTACTATTTTAAAAGTTTATTATGTAGCTGTGATGGTGTAAAACGATATAAACATATATTGATGACTTTGATGCATCAATATTGACAGATGCCCTCTGCTGCACCTGGCTTTCCGTCCAGATGCCTGGAATAACTGCAATACCCTTTACCGATTCTCAATGCCAGGCCTTAAATATCAAACTTGATCCCTTGGGCTAATGGCAATGTCCTGCCGTAATTAATGGTGTTAGTCTGACGCCGCATATACGCCTTCCAGGCATCAGAGCCCGATTCACGGCCACCACCAGTCTCTTTTTCACCACCAAAGGCTCCGCCGATTTCAGCCCCAGAAGTTCCAATATTGACGTTGGCAATACCACAATCTGAACCAGCTGCAGAGAGGAATTCTTCAGCTTCCAAGAGGTTCTGGGTAAATATGGCAGATGACAATCCCTGCACAACGCAATTATGTAATTCAATCGCATTTTCAACGTCACCCCGATACTTGATCAGATAAAGAATTGGCGCAAAGGTCTCTTCCTGGACAATTTCGTAACTGTTTTCAGCCTCTACAACGGCTGGATTCACGTAACAGCCCGATTCATAACCTTCCCCCTCAAGAACTTCACCACCACAAATAACCGAGCCCCCCTCGTCCTCTGCGCGTTCAAGAGCCCTTTTGAATTCACCAACGGCAATTGTATCAATCAGCGGGCCAACATGATTGTTTTCATCCAACGGATCACCGATCTTCAGGCCACTGTAGGCTTTGACAATGGTTTCCTTGATCTTGTCGTAGATTGATTCATGAATAATAAGCCGGCGAGTTGAAGTACAACGCTGACCGGCGGTGCCCACCGCGCCAAAAACGATGGCTGGCAGTGCAACTTTAAGATCTGCATTTGGAGTCAGAATAATTGCATTGTTGCCGCCAAGTTCGAGTATCGATTTACCAAACCGTTTAGCGATGATTTGCGCACCGCGCCGCCCCACCTCGGTCGAACCGGTGATCGATATCAAAGGCACCCGTTTGTCGTTGAGCAGTTTTTCTCCGACAGAAGACCCACGTCCGATAATCAGGCTGAATAATCCTTCGGGAAGGTCATTGGCCTTAATAACCTCTGCCAGAATATTTTGTACCGCGATGGCCGTCAGAGGCACCTTCGATGAGGGTTTCCACAAGTTTGTGTCGCCACAAACCGTGGCAATCATGGTGTTCCATGACCACACTGCAACAGGAAAATTGAACGCGGTGATTGTGCCAACGATTCCAAGCGGATGGTATTGATCGTACATTCGATGTTGTTCACGTTCTGAAACCATCGTGGAACCGTAAAGCTGCCGAGACTGACCAACCGCGAAGTCACAGATATCAATCATCTCCTGAACCTCGCCCTTCCCTTCCTGTAGTGATTTGCCCATTTCGTAGGAAACAAGAGCACCAAGAGCATCTTTATATCTGCGCAGTTGTAAACCAATCTGGCGAACAATTTCACCCCGTTTCGGTGCTGGGACTACTTTCCATTGCTTGAACGCCTCAACTCCCCTGGCAACCAGCTTGTCGTAGTCTTCTTCCGAGGCAAGGTAAACACTGGCGATATACTTGCCATCAACGGGTGAAACAATCTTCAATTCCCCCTGATCGGTAGTGTCATTCCATTCAATACCGGTCGAAGCACCAAAATTCTTTTCCTTAATGCCGAGCTCTTGCATAAAATCCATTCTATTTCTCCTTGATCAAAAATATGGATACGCCGATTTTCTAGTTTTTCAAAGGATAAGAAAAAACGAACTAAAGGTGAAATATTGTTTTCCTTTGAGGGATAAATGTATAAACTATAGCTCTTACCTCAATCAAAATTGTTTAACTAGCACTGAAGAGAGCGATATTGCGTTGGAACTTCGAGCCCTACGATATTTTGTTTCTGTCTATGAAGAATTGAGTTTGAGCCGTGCTGCAAAACGGTGCTTTGTAGCGCAACCATCAGTTTCAGCAGCGATTCATCAGCTGGAATCAGAACTCGATTGCCAGTTGTTTATTCGTCACTCCAAAGGAGTGAGTCCCACCCGGGATGGAAAAACCTTCTATCCCCATGCTATCAAAGTGATGGGCGATATCCAGGCGATGCAGCAGTTATTTCAAAATAAAGTTCCGTTACTGCCATTAAAAATCGGCCTCATGCCATTTTTATCCGGGGAGCGGATTGGACAAATTATCAAGGGATGGCTGGACAATATTCAGGGATTGGACTTGACTGTTGTAGACTGGAACGAAGAGGCAGACGCAAGGATTGTTTCGAGCACAATGGTTTCGCAGAATGAAAGTTTCAACAAACTCTGGTGTGATGAATATGTTCTCGCCATGCCGGCAGGACATCCACTGTCTCTGCAGAAAACTGTCAAGTTACGCCAACTGGATGGAGTCCCTTTTATCAGTCGAACTTTTTGTGATGCACTCGATTCGTGGAATTTTGCCATCCAGAAACAAAACATCCAGATCAATACGAAAGCGACCTTCAGTACTGAAGAATACGCACTGGATCTGGTTGCAGCAGGTCTCGGTATTTCGTTGGTTCCAAGTCATTCCACAACCCTGCGCACCGACATTATCACCCGGGAAATAAGTGATATACACCTTGAACGTATCGTCGGGCTGGCATATAAAATTGATCATCCCCTGCCATCGCAACTATTAACCACGATCGACAAATTTAAAGATCGTATCGAAAGTGTCACCTGATATGCGCATCATCAGTGGAACTGTACGCGGACGTCAATTGACCCCCTTCTCCGGTAAAGAGATCAGGCCGACTCCGGATCGAGTCCGTGAGGCCCTTTTCAGTATATTAACCAGCCGCTTCGGATCTTTTAATGGTCTCAATATTCTAGAGCTCTTTGCTGGAAGTGGTGCACAAGCACTCGAAGCGCTGAGTCGCGGAGCGAAATCGGCAGTCCTGGTTGACTCAGGCGATGTCGCCGCAAAAACGATCGTCGAAAATATTAAATGTTGTCGGTTTGAATCGAGTGCCCGTTTTATCATGCAAGATGTTTTTGCGGCACTACCACAGCTGCCCCCTGCGGCTCCCTTCGATCTGATTCTCCTCGATCCCCCCTATCACCAGAATTTACTACCACAAGTTATCGAAAAGATTGCGCACTTGAATTTGCTGGCAGAAAATGGAATAATCTGTGCCGAATCTGCCAAAGATGAAGAACTGAGCGATATCGGGTCGTTGAGTTTAATTGAAAGCAGAGTCTACGGCTCAACCAGAATCTATCTTTATCGCATGAGCAAAGGTTAGACATGAATCGTCATATTGCTATTTATCCCGGTTCTTTTGATCCCCTGACCAATGGACATATGGACATTGTCCGGCGCGGTCTCAAAATTTTTGACACGGTGATCATAGCCGTTGCCAATAATTCCGAAAAGAACAGCCTGTTCACGGCTGCTGAGCGGGTTGATATCCTCATGAAATTAACGGCTGACAACCCGCGATTGAAGGTTGAGTCTTTCGATGGTTTACTCGTCAATTATGTGGTTGAAAAAAAAGCACGGGTGATCTTGCGGGGATTGCGAGCTGTGACAGACTTTGAATTTGAGTTCCAATTAGCCCAAATGAATCATACCGTCTGTGAACAGGTAGAGACGTTGTTTATGATGACATCGCCTAAATTCGCTTATCTAAGCTCATCTATCGTCAAAGAGGTTGGTCGATTAGGCGGTGACATCAGCAAGTTTGTGCCACCCCTGGTCAGAGATGAATTATTGAATAAGTTTGGCCAGAGCGAAATGAAATAGTTAAAGTATATCCCTAAGAAATATCACAGAACACCCAGGAATCTATGGGTTTGTGGGATTACCCTCAAGTTTGGATTGATATCTGCGATGAGAGCCTGCATCTGCAAAAGACGGGTTGTAGAAATTCCGATTTTGTTATCCAAGGTGACTGGCTGCAGAATCATAGGGATATCCTTTGATACCCCTGACACCAGATCCGCTGCCAATTGCAGCTCCAGATCTGGCGTTTGTTCACCGACGACCAGTTTTACATAACAATCAGCCTCCATTGCTATTTCAAGAAACCTGCGATGCGTCTCCCAGTCAGTTCTTTCACCAGTCAGTGAATGTAGCTTGATATCCATAGAAACCCAGTCAAGATACTCGACCAAAGATTCTAGCTGGTTGGGTAAAGTACCGTTCGTCTCAAGAAAAACAGGGAGAATTTTACTCAACTCAGGAAGCCAGGACAGCAACAGCTTATCATGCAGGAGCGGCTCCCCTCCCGTTAAACTGATTGAATGGTGAGCTCGCGGCAGACCAGCATCCCAGTTTTGAATCAGTTCTTTTACCTGCTGTAAATCAACGGGATTCTCCCAGCTCTTAAGCTCACCTGAGCCAGGTCCGCTTTCTATCAGACAGGTTGCCGTTTTTGCGAAGTCCGTATCGCAATAGTGACAACTTAAATTACAATCTGGAAAGCGTAAAAATATCTGTCGAAAGCCAACCAGGACGCCCTCCCCCTGTATAGAGGAGAAAATTTCAATCAGATCAGCTTTGGGTATAAGTGGCATAAGCGTTATCCGATTCCCAGACGGTCACCTTTTCTAAACTGACATCGTACTCGACCAGACTATCAACCAATCGATCGTATATAAAGCGGGAAATGTGCTCAGAGGAGGGACTGATCCCGGCAAAGGCATCCAGATCATTAAGGTATGTGTGATCGAGGTAGTTCATGATATCTTTCGTCTTGTTTTTCAATATTTTAAAATCGATACCAAGGCCAGCATTATCCAGAGTTTCTGTTTTAACCGTGACTTCAACTTTCCAGTTATGGCCATGCAGATTTTCACAATCACCCTGATAATTCAATAAGTTATGGGCTGCCGCAAAATGGGTTAATATTGTCAGATGGTACATTTTCAATTTCTCCCGATGAATTATAATTCTTGATCCGGCTGCGGTGCTTCACCACCATCAAAGGAATAATCTTCACTAGCCCAGCAACCAAGGTCAATCAAGCGACATTTTTCAGAACAAAAAGGGCGGGATGGATTATTATTCCAAGAAGTTTTCTTGCCACAATGCGGACATTTTATTTCCAGGTTCTTCATACTCACACTATAGCGGCTGTTGCCATGAAAAGAAACCGTTGGAAGATAAATAGAACAGCAAAAAACCCCGAATCTAAAGACCCGGGGCGGATTTAACTGGAGCGGAAGACCGGGTTTGAACCGGCGACATTCAGCTTGGGAAGCTGACGCTCTACCAACTGAGCTACTCCCGCATTCGAGATGCGCAGTATAGTGATTAGGTCTCTTGGTTGTCAAATGATAATTGTAACTGTTCAGCAATGCCTTGAGGCACCCATTCCAAGGGCCACTTTGCGCCATCCATGGCCGTTCGACTGTCGCCGTCCGTGGCGACAGACGCCCTTTCCATGGGTACCACAAGCCCCTATCAGTAGTGGTGGTGAAAAGTTACTGATAATTTTCTTCTCAACCACCTTTCAGCATCTACGGATGTTCTGATTTCTCCTTTGATTTCAGCGAGTTTTAACTTTTTCTGTAATTCTCCAATCTGTGTATCTGGAGAATCTTTTAAAAGGGCGGCAATCCTCTTACCATTGAGCAAATCGGGAATTCGTCCCAGTTGTTGTTCGGCTGAAAATGATTGCTGTAATTCTACCACCTGCTTCAATTCTAAACGACCCCTACAAACGCCCCAATAAAGCATTTTTTCGCAGGCAAAAGGACCGATTTTTTCCACCAGAAGTGCCTGCCTCCGTTGGCCATCTATCGAATCAATGAGTGAAAAGAGTTCATCATCGGGTTCAGATTGTAAATTTTCGAGCAACTGTTGCAAGTGACGACTTAAGCGAAAGCGCTCATGCAACAGACTGGAGAGTTGTTGTGGGGTATATCTTTGCAGAAGCCGTGCAAACAGGAAAACGGCACGCAGGGAAAATTGATCGTTATTTCCCACACCTGATAAACGCTCTTCTGCCATCAGTCCGGACGCTTGAATTTTCGTACTGAGGTCCCTGATTTCACTGACAGTTGTTTGCCGGTTCCAATCATCTCCTGCCGGGCCCAGAAGAACGCCAATCACTCCAGTATCAATGAGCAGCTCAACCCCTCTGGCGCCATCTTCAGCACCCAGTATTTTACTCCACTCGTCATTTATTCGCTCTCCAGCAACCTTATCAAGCTGATTGCGTGAAGCAGCAATTATTTTTTGAGTTTCAGTGGAAAGGACAAAGCCAAGGGTGACGGCATGGCGGATTCCCTTTAACATGCGTAGCGGATCATCTGAAAAACCATGCGGTGAACACATATTGAGCTGCTTCTGTTGCAGATGATTGATTCCCGACAAAGGATCAAGAAGCTCAGATTCGGGAAAGGAGCGATTCAACGGGAGGGCCAAGGCATTAATTGTAAAGTCGCGCAATTGCAGATCTTCGATGATAGATGGGGCACGTAAAGGGGTAAAATCAAGGGTCAAGCCATTCTGCAGCAACACCCGACTCTGGCGACGTTTTGCATCGAGGCAGAACCAGCGCCCTGAGACTTCAGAGCTCCAGGATCGAGCTAAGGTCGTTGGATCGCCAGAACAAGCAATATCAATATCGGTTTGAGGTAAATCAAGGAGAAAACTACGGAGACAGCCACCAACCAACCAGAAGTTGTCATTACTTTCCTGAACTCTAGAAATCAAAAGGTCTAATTCAGGGTTCAATTTGAAAAAAATGGTGAGGGCGGAAATTGCCGGGAACACTTCTATTCTATCCAGGAAGTGTCTCCACTTCCATGCCGAAGAATCTCAATCTGATCATCCAGTAAACTGATAACAGTCGATGCTTCGTCCATTGAAATTCCCCCATCAATAACAAAATCGACCAGATGCCCCATGCTCTCTTCAATATCTCGTGGATCCTGTGGAGTATCTTCCCCGGAGGTATTTGCGCTGGTAGTCACAAGAGGGTGTCCCAGTTCGCTGACAATCGCCCGGCAAATCGCACTATCAGGGATCCGTACGCCAACCGTTTTTTGTTTGGTACTTAAAGAACCGGGAACAATCTTGGTCGCATCGAGAACAAAGGTATATGCACCAGGCAGGTGCCGTTTCATCACCTTGAACGCGAAGTTGCTGACCTGGGCGTAAGTTGAGATTTCGGCAAGATCGTTACAAATAAATGAAAATGGTTTGCGTTGATCACGCTGTTTAATTTGAAAAATTTTCTTGACTGCCTTGCGGTTAAAGATATCACAACCGATACCGTAAGTTGTATCGGTCGGATAAATAATGACTCCCCCCCGCTGTAAACACTCGACAACTTGTTTGATCAAACGCGGCTGAGGATTATCTGGATTAATTGTTAAAAACACCGTGACACTCCATAATGAACGACCCGCCGTAAGCAGCGAGTTATCCAATTCAATAGGGTGGACACTGCCCACCAGATTTTACACACAAATCGGTAGTGCCACCCCTGCCTCTATCTCCGGATTCTACGCAGCAAGTTGCTGGGGATTCGAACCAATATCGATTTTAAATTGATAATTATGCTTTAACATTAGTCGGATGGTGAGATTAAAGCAACATTTTCAAATCATCGACCTGACGTATTTCAGTGTAAATATTTGTCAATTGTTCATAGTTATGTAATGTCACCATAACCGAAACAGCCTGGTACGTTCCTTGAGCACTGGGACGACAGCGAACCGCATCCTCTGCCACAGCAACATGCTTATCGACAGCAGCAACAATAGCATGCTTGAAATCGTCACCCGCAAGCCCCATCGCTTTAAACTGATAATGACAGGGAAAATCGAGCAAACCTTCAGTCTCTGTTTTTTTCATAGCATTGACCCATTCGGGCCGGTATGACCAAACCCACCAGTCCCACGTGCTGTTTCAGAAAGCTCAGACACTACGATTAATTCGGCCTGACAAACGGGCGCAACAACAAGTTGGGCTATTCGATCACCGGAATTGATCGTGAAACTCTCCAAGCCATGATTAATCAGGATAATTCTAACTTCGCCACGATAATCGGCATCGATCGTCCCGGGTGAATTCACCAGAGCAATACCATGCTTTATTGCTAACCCAGAGCGGGGCCGCACCTGAATTTCATAGCCTGGGGGGATAGCAAAAGCAAGCCCGGTTGGCACCAGACAACGCTGTCCGGGTGCGAGAATCAACTCTTTTTCCAGCTGGGCATAAATGTCCATACCGGCAGCCAGTGCCGTCATATACTCGGGACTTATGGCTTCAGGGTGAAGTTTTTTAATCTGTACTTGTGGTTTTTGCATAACAGGGTCCATCAAAAAGGGCCGGTGAAGAGTCCAAGATTCTCCACCGGCCATTCATGTACAACGATTTGTAACTGTTCAGCAATGCCTTGAGGCACCCATTCCAAGGGCCACTTTGCGCCGTCCGTGGCGACAGACGCCCTTCCCATGGGTACCACAAGCCCCTATCAGTAGTGGTGGTAAATAGTTACAACGATTTCAGGTTAACTAATGGAGCATTAATCCTCTTCAGGCAATTCCATGCCCAGAGCTGCTTTACGGGAAAGCTTGATTTTTCCCTGACGATCAACCCCGATACATTTCACCAGCACCTCGTCCCCTTCATTCAGAACATCGGTGACATTCCGAACTCGTTCTTTGGCTAACTCAGAGACATGAACCAGTCCATCTGTTCCCGGGAAGATTTCGACAAAAGCACCGAACTCCATAATCTTTTTCACTTTACCCATGTAAAGTTTGTCGACTTCAGCTTCCTGAGTCAAATCGCGGATCATTTTTATTGCCTGCTTGGCAGCAACGCCATCTGAAGAAGCGATCTTGATGGTGCCATCATCTTCAATATCGACAGCACAACCCGTCGCATCGATAATGCCACGAATGTTTTTACCACCTGAACCGATAACGGTTCTGACCTGATCAGGTTTTACCTTGATGCTGGTAATCTGTGGTGCATGATCTGAGAGTTCAGCACGCGGAGTCTCAATCGCCTTGGCCATTTCACCAAGAATATGAATCCGCCCTTCGCGAGCCTGCTCCAGTGCCTGCTGCATGACTTCCTTGGTCACACCACTGATCTTGATATCCATCTGCAGTGCCGTAATGCCACGACCAGAACCGGTCACTTTAAAGTCCATATCTCCAAGATGATCCTCATCACCGAGAATATCAGACAGTACCGCGACATCATCACCCTCTTTAATCAACCCCATGGCAATGCCTGAAATTGCTTCAGAAACAGGCACTCCGGCATCCATCAACGACAGGGACGCACCACAAACGGAAGCCATTGATGAAGAACCGTTGGACTCAAGGATGTCAGAGACAACCCGTATTGTATAAGGAAAGTCTTCATGTTTCGGCAGGATTTGTGCGGCACTCCGCTCGGCCAACATTCCGTGACCAATCTCACGACGCCCCGGAAAGAGGCGCATACTGGTTTCACCAACACAGAAAGGGGGAAAGTTATAGTGGAGGAGAAATTTCTTGAATTCCATCCCTTGAATATTATCCATGCGCTGCTCATCAGTTCCAGTTCCCAGAGTTGCAGCAACCAGGGCCTGAGTCTCACCACGGGTAAACAGAGCACTCCCGTGTGAACGGGGCAGGACACCAACCTCACAGCTGATTGGACGGATGGTATTCATGTCACGACCATCAATTCGCACCCGATCTTTGGTGACCATGCGGCGAATAACTCTCTTTTCGAGTGCACCCAGAGCAGCAGAAACTTCATCCTCACGTCCCTCGTACTCCTCTTCCAGTTGTTCCTTGACTTCTGTACGGATATCGTCCAGTGCGGCATAGCGATCCTGTTTGGTCTGAATTTTGGCAGCAACGGCAATTTTACCCTCAGCCAAGTCAGCGACATTAGCAGCCAAACTTTCATCCGCAACGGGAACCTCAAAAACACGCATCTCTTTGCCAACCAACCTGGCAAGCTCTTCCTGCAGTTCAATCAGCGGTTGCAAAGCGGTATGGCCAAAGAAAATGGCGTCAAGCATTTCAGCTTCACTGAAGAACTCAGACTCACCCTCAACCATCATTACGGCATCCTTGGAACCGGAGACGATGATTTCCAGATCACTCTGTTCCATCTGCTCAAGAGTTGGATTGGCAATAAGTTCACCCTCGACGCGGCCAACTCTAACGGCTGCAATCGGACCTTCAAAGGGGATACCAGAGACAGCAACAGATGCTGAAGCAGCAACCATAGCCAGCGTGTCTGGATCATTAACCAGGTCAGCAGAGATAACTGATGGCATGATCTGGGTTTCAAACATGTAACCCTTGGGAAACAGTGGACGCATGGGACGGTCGATCAGACGACAGATCAGGGTTTCGCGCTCAGTGCTCCCACGCTCGCGGCGAAAGAATGAACCGGGAATTTTACCAGCTGAATAGAATTTTTCAGCATAATTGACGGTCAGAGGAAAGAAATCCTGCCCCGGACGCATTTTTTTGGCTGAAACCACGGTGCAGAGCACTTTCGTTTCGCCATAAGTTAAAACAACTGCACCGTCTGCCTGACGGGCAACCTTACCAGTTTCAATCGTCAAGGGTTGACCATTAAACTCAACTTCAACCTTATGATAGGCCATATTTGTTCTCCTTTTTACTGGTTCCATCCATATGGAACCTTCGCTTGGATATAAGCTATAGGAGGTTGGCCTGAGACAACCCCTGTCAACATTGACAGCAATTCTCTCCGGACAGCCTCCACAGCCAGGTAATAAAATACAAAAGCAGCATGCCCGTCAGGACATGCTGCTCTTTTTAACGGCGAATACCGAGAGCTTTGATTATCGTCTTGTAGCGCCCGATATCCTGCTTGATCAAATAATCAAGCAATCGACGTCGCTGACCTACCATTTGCAGTAAGCCTCGACGCGAGTGATGATCTTTTTTGTGGGACTTGAAATGCTCTGTCAGGTAGGTGATTCTTTCAGTCAGAAGTGCGACTTGCACTTCCGGTGAACCGGTGTCACCTTCATGACGCTTAAACTGATTAATGATTTCCTGTTTGCGTTCTGTGCCAAGCACGATATTCTCCTTTTCAAGTTCAATAAAGCCAGTGGCGTGGCTGTTTTAAGCAATGTCTACAGGCTGCGATAACTACCACAGTTCCAGCTCACCTGTAAAGATTATAATATAAAGAAGCCTGTTCAGTGCGGTGAGGTTAAAAATCTTCAGCTTTTGGAGTTTAAGTTTGATGTACTCGCAAAAAAACCAGTCAATGGCTATGCCATCAAGTTTTAACCTGACAATATTCAACCCTCTTTTTTACTGCATCAACGGCCGACAAAGACCTTGATCAATTCAAAATCCCCCCGTTTTTCTTTACTGCGCAGCGGCATATAGCGTGCGATTGCGGCCAACTGGTGATCAATCTGCAAACGAAACAGTTCTCCGCTATCAAACTCAGCAGATATTTCAACTTGACTCAACTGTGGTGGAATTCCAAAAGCCAAAGCATTCGCGGCATCGATATCTAATTGTGCCACCGGATAGTTACGTAAAGCTTCGTCCAGAGACAACATTACAGAAGCGGGTTTATCCAGTTGTTGCAACACATCCAAGGTTTTACATTCATCGACAGAAAAGATACCACTTTGCAAGCGACGCAGTGCAATCAAATGTGCCCCACAGCCAAATTGCTCACCTATATCACTGATAAGGGTACGAATGTAAGTTCCTTTGGAACAATCAACTTCAATCGTCACCGTCTGTGAATCAAACGCGATCACTTCCAGCCGATTAATTGTCACCTTACGGAGCTTACGCTTAATCGTGATCCCCTGACGTGCCAACTTATAGAGGGGAACGCCATCTTTTTTCAGTGCTGAATACATTGGTGGTAACTGCTCAATATCCCCACGGAACTCAACACATTTATCTTCCAGATCAGTGGCAGTAAATTCAGGAACCGGACACTCCTGTAGAACCGCGCCCTCCGCATCAAGCGTATCTGTGGTTACCCCTAACCTGAATGTAGCCCGGTAGGATTTATCTTCTGCCAGCAGAAACTGGAGAATCTTGGTTCCATCACCAATCGCAACCGGCAAAACCCCGGTAGCAAGAGGGTCCAGAGTCCCGGCATGACCAACTTTGCGCGTCCGATAGATCCGTCTCACCTGGCGAACAACATCATGTGATGTCATTCCTGAAGCTTTATCAATAAGGAGAAGTCCGTGCACAGATATCAGCTGAAGAGTTGGTCAAGAGATTGAAAAACTGAAGTTCTCACTTGTTCCAGGGATCCATTTATCTTAGCCCCGGCAGCATTATGGTGGCCGCCACCACCAAGTTGACGAGCCAGGCTACCGACATCGATGGATCCTCGTGATCTGAAACTGATTTTAAAACAATTTTCAGAGATTTGATTAAAAAACACAGCAACTTCGACACCGGAAATAGCTCTTGGATAATTGACAAAACCATCAGAATGCTCTTCGTCGGCACCCGACTCCTTCAGAATATCTAAAGTCATAGCGATAGAAGCATAGCGACCAGACGAAGAAATCTGCAGGGATGGCAACACCAAACCAAGTAATCGCATCCTTTCCGGAGCGAGGCTTTCGTAGAGATGACTCGAAACATGCCATGGGTCGATCCCCAATCCAACCAGCTCTGCTGCAACGGCAAAACATTCCTGATTGGCACTGGCATATCTAAATGAGCCGGTATCGGACAAAATACCAAGGTAGAGAGCTTGAGCTACAGCCATACCGGGTTGGTATTGGCATGCCATAAGAACGCGATGAACCAAAATCGCCGTAGCACAGGCACTGGTATCGACGTAACATAAGTCGCCAAAAGTTGAATGGGGATGATGGTCAATATTAATTATCGTCTGGCAGAGATCTTTGACCGGCAAAGCTGTTCTGTCGACATCTCCAGCATCTAAGACAAAAGCAACATCAAAATGAGCGTTGTCAGGCAGGCAATCAACCAACATGTCTGAATGCGACAGAAAACGCATAATCTCCGGGACACCATCGACATTATAGGCAACCACATCTTTGCCCATGTCACGCAGAGCGAGTGCCAGTCCAAGGGTTGAGCCAATGGCGTCACCATCCGGACTTTCATGCGCAACGACCAAAAAACGCTGATTGTTGTTAATTTTCTCAACTATCTGCTGAACTATCATTTAAATCGTCTTGAACCTGGTACAATAAAGTTTCAATTTTTCGACCATAGCCTATGGAGTCGTCAAATTTAAAATTAATATTCGGGACAAACCGTAACTGCATTATTTTCCCCAATTCGCGACGAATGTAGGGAGCAGCACTTTTCAGCCCTCTTTCGGCATCTTTTCGTTCCGTCGACTCATCACCGACAGTGAAGTAAAGTCTGGCAGAACTTATATCGCGAGACATTTTCACCCCAGTGAGAGTCACGGAAGCGACACGCGGATCCTTAATGCTATACATTAACAATCGCGTTGTCTCTTTAAGAATCTGCTCACCAACACGTTCAGGACGATAACTGCTCAAAGGATATGTTCTCCATAGTGTATAAACTCAATATCCAACTCAACAATTTCAACGGTTCCCGATGAGTATAATTCATCTTCTAGCTTCGTGAATACTGACTGGATCAAAGTTTCTGTTCCTGCAGTCATGCTTGCCCCTAAAAAGGTGCGCTGCAACAGGTCCAAATGGCCAACTTCTGCAATAGAAAGGGGAAACTTGGAACGCAACCGATTTAACAGACGACTCACCTGAGAGCGTTTCTGCTTCAGTGAATGGACATCAAACAAACGTAAATCGATGCGTATGACGCCAACAGTCATATTAATGACCAATAATCAAAATCAGAGGGCAGTCCGAACTTCGACGACTTCAAATGCCTCAATGAAATCACCAACTTTGATATCATTATATCTCTCAAGGCCGATACCACATTCGTACCCCGTACCAACTTCTTTAACATCATCCTTGAAGCGCTTGAGTGAGCTCAACTTGCCTTGCCACACCACGACGTTGTCGCGCACCAATCGTGCCTGCACATTGCGAAGCACATGACCATCCACAACATAGCAGCCAGCAATTGTACCTACTCGTGAAACATGGAAAGTGTTTCTAACCTCAACACGTCCCAGTTCCTTCTCATGCAGGGTCGGAGCCAACAAGCCTTCCATGGCGTCGCGAATATCATTAACTGCATCGTAAATAACTGAATAGAGACGGATATCAACTTTTTCAGTTTCTGCCAGAGCTTTTGCTTTGGCCTCTGGTCGAACATTAAAACCAAGAACAATGGCATTCGATGCCGTGGCCAGTGTTATATCACTTTCAGAAATTCCACCGACACCAGTATGCAGTACATTTAACCGACAAGCATCAGTCGACAGTTTTTCCAGGGCATCGCGAACAGCCTCCACAGAGCCCTGGACATCAGCTTTAACAATAACTGAAAGTTCCTCAACGACACCTTCCTGCATTTTGGCAAACAATTGATCGAGTGAAACCTTGCTACTCTTGGATAGTTCAGTCTCACGTTGTTTTGATTGGCGGTGTTGTGAAACCTCCTTTGCTGCTTTTTCATTTTCTACAGCATGGAAAGTATCACCAGCATTCGGCACACCACCCAGACCAGTCACTTCGACCGGGAAAGACGGACCAGCTTTTTTGACCTGGGAGCCGGTCGCCGTGGTCATTGAGCGAACCCGTCCAAAGTGCAATCCGGCGACAATAGCATCACCAATTTGCAAGCTGCCATCCTGAACCAGGACAGTCGCAACGGGACCACGCCCCTTATCGAGACGCGCTTCGACTATCGAGCCCTTGGCATGTTTGTTCGGGTTAGCCTTAAGTTCCAGCACTTCTGCCTGAAGTAAAACCATTTCCAGCAGGGTATCAAGATTGGTGTGCTGCTTAGCTGAAACATCTACACAAATGGTATCGCCACCCCACTCTTCCGGAACAAGTTCATACTCAGTCAATTCCTGCTTGACACGCTCTGGATTGGAATTGGGTTTATCAATCTTATTAACTGCAATGATAAGTGGGACGCCAGCAGCCTTTGAGTGATTTATAGCTTCTTTTGTTTGTGGCATCACCCCATCATCGGCAGCGACAACCAGGATAACAATATCGGTAACACCAGCACCACGAGCACGCATAGCGGTAAATGCTTCGTGTCCGGGAGTATCCAGGAAGGTTATCTTTTTACCATCAAGTTCAACATCATAGGCACCAATGTGTTGAGTAATTCCGCCAGCTTCACCTTCGGTTACATTGGCTTCTCGAATGGCATCTAGTAGACTGGTTTTACCATGATCGACATGACCCATGATCGTAACAACCGGGGGCCGGACTTCAAGATCCTCGGCTTTATCTTCCACTTCGTCCGATTTGGACGGCTCTACCGCCAGAATTGTCTCTTCATCAAAGGCCACATTTTCAACTTCGTGATTGAATTCGGTTGCGATCAACGCTGCTGATTCAAAATCAAGGGGGTGGTTGATTGTCACCATCGTCCCTTGACGCATCAATTCTGCAATCAGGGCGTTAGCTTTGACACCCATCCTTTTAGCCAGTTCACCAACAGTGATTGAGTCACTTATTTTGATAATCCTCTTAATGGCTTTACTGACGGTAACTTCTGTCTGCTTGGTCTGCTTACCTTGCTTTCCGCCCCGTTTCTTTTTTTGACCGGCACGACCAGGTTCAAAAACTTCAACCTGACGCCCACGACGTGAAACGCGACCCTCCTGATTGTCTGAACGCTCAGAACGGCGCCCCTTATTACGTTTTTTATTCCGCCCCTCTTTTTCGGGAAGTGGCTGATCAATCGGAGCCATCGGGGCAGGATCAACCCGTTTATTGACTCGGTTTGGTGCTGCATCGGGACGAGCTGCTGCCGGACGCGATGTCGGGCGAGCCGGTTTTTTATCCTGGCGTGCCGGGCGTTCACCCGCTTTTGGCTTACGTTGACCGGCAGAGTCGGGTTTTGGCAACTCAACGCGCCCCAGGATCTTGGCACGATCACCCGTTACTTTTTCAGCAGCTGGCTTCTTGGTCTTTTCAGGTTTTTCAACGGGATCCTGTTTTGTTGCAGCGACCTCTTTCTCAGCGACAACCGCCGGTTCGTCAATTTCTTCATTGGGCAGTGTTTCCCCGGTAGCCGTTTCTGGAGTCTCTTCAGTAGAAGGGGCGATAGCCTCATCAGGCGTCTCTTCCACGACACCGGCAACAACCTCGGGAGCTGTCACATCTTCTTCCGAAGCAGAAACCTCCCCTGCTTCCGGTGCAACGACCTCAGGACTTTCATCCTCGGTTACAGAAGGTTCAGAAGCAACAGCTTCAACCGCCGCAGGCTTCTCTTCCACTACTTCACGCACAACTTTACGCCGTCGCCTGATAATCCCGGGCTTAATCCGGGCCTCTTCAACCTTCTGTTGCGGCGGATTGATAAAGTCTTCAAATTTCTGTAGATCTTCCTCAGCCAGAGAACTTGAATGGGATGACACCACTATGTTGGCTTCAGCAAGTTTAGCCAGTAGTTCTTTACTTTCGAGACCCATTGTCTTTGCGAGTTCGTATACTTTTACCTTACCCATCAATTCTCCCTTACCAGTTGCCTGTACATGTGCAATTCGTTCAACAGCGAGTCAGCTAACAAACCATTCTGAACCGCTATAACACTTCGCTCTTCTTTACCAAGCAGCTGCCCAATTTTTTGTTTATCGTATAAACAAACCGTATAGATATCTTCTCTCAGTGCCAAAGCTGCGATTTTTTTTCCGATAGTATCTGAAATATCGGTGGCGATAATAATCAGAGCCAGAGAGGATCCTTTTTTGAGCGTCTCTATGACCGCATTACTCCCGGCAATTAATTGCCTCGACTTACGGGACATACCGATCAGGCTGGTTATTTTTTGATCGACAGCCGCAATCAGTTGTTGTGTCAATGCTGTTGCATCAACGGACCGGCACTGCCCCTTAAAGTTTCGCTGGAAACTATTTCTTTTGACCGCATCAAGCAAACATTGCTTTGACATGCAGGTATAAGTACCACGACCCGGCAGACGTTGCCGGTAATCGACCAGAACCGATCGATCCGGGGCAACAACGTAACGAACCAGTTGTTTTTTATTTTTCATCTGGCGGCAAGCGATGCAGGTCCGCTGTGGGCCATGTTCAGCAACTGTCATAAATTATTTAAACAATCAATTCTCAGCCTTGTCGGGGTTCACCTCGTCGGTCACATCCCCAGCCCCTTCCTCTGCAACCTCAACTTCGGATTGCCCGGTATCATCCAGCGAAGTCACCTCAGCAGCAGTGACATCCTCTGCCTCTGCAGAGGGACTCTCGTCCTGTTCTTCTTCCTGAGCGCGAGATTCACTCTTTATATCGATCTTCCAGCCAATCAATTTTGCCGCAAGACGTACATTCTGCCCTTTTTTTCCAATCGCCAGAGAGAGTTGATCGTCCGGGACAATGATTTCCATCGCCTGTTCTTCATCATCAATATACACCCTGGAAACGTCGGCAGGAGCGAGAGCAGAACAGGCAAAGCGTGCAGGATCGGGTGTCCACGGAATAATATCGATCCGCTCACCACGTAATTCGGTCACCACATTCTGGACTCGTGAACCACGCATACCCACACAGGCACCAACCGGATCAACATCAATATCGTGAGAAGTGACAGAAATTTTGGCTCGGCTACCAGGTTCCCGCACGGCACCTATAATCTCGACAATTCCCTCAGCAACCTCAGGAACTTCTGACTTAAACAACGAAATCAACAAACCAGGATGGGTCCGTGAAAGGATAATCTGCGGCCCCTTGGCCGACATCTTAACTTCTGAAATATAGGCGCGGACGCGATCAGACTGACGATAATTCTCTCGAGGAGCCTGTTCACGGTTCGGCAAAAGAGCTTCCGCACGCCCCAGATCGACAATCAGATCACCACGCTCATAACGGCGTACGATACCATTGACTATTTCGCCAACACGATCCTTGAATTCATTATAGACACCCTCACGCTCAGCCTCACGCACCTTCTGGATAATAACCTGCTTGGCGGTTTGAGCTGCAATACGACTGAAGCTGCCGGCTTCAAGCATCATCCCCAAAGAATCATCAATTTCAACATCGGGGTCAACTTCACGCGCTTCTTCCAGATCAATTTCTTTATATGAATCTACGACTTCATCGACAACAGTGACGAATTCAAAAACTTCGACCTCACCTATCTCCTCGTTAAAGTGAGCTTCAAGGTCACGCGTATTTCTGAATTTCTTATTGGCTGCAGACAGGACCGCAGATTCGAGTGCGTCTACCAGGACGTCACGATCAATGCCCTTGTCTTTAACCACCTGATCGATGATGTGATTGAGGTTACCCACCATCTTGCATACCCCTTACTTAATGTTTTAGCTGACAATCCATGCCGGCTGGTTATAGTCCATTGAACCGATTTAAAAGATTCAAAACTCGAATTTCAAATTTGCTTTATCGATTTGATGCAGAGGAATACGAATGTCATCGCCCTTGCTTTTGAGCTTCAAGAGCACATCGTCGTCCTCAAGACCCGACAAAATACCAACAAATGTTTTTTTATTCTTCCCGGAAGCATCTGGATCAATGGCATCTAAAGTTTTTATTTTCACAAGTTGCCCGGCAAAACGTTCAAAATCTTTCGCTTTCTTCAACGGGCGTTCAATCCCCGGCGAGGAAACCTCAAGATTATAAGCAGTGCTGATAATGTTCTCAACATCAAGAAGAGAACTGATTTCACGACTGGCTGCTGCACAGTCATCCAGATTAATGCCACCTTTTTTATCCAGAAAGAACCTCAGGATCCAACCACGCTGTTCACGTTGGTACTCAAGGTCAACCAATTCATACCCCAGGTCTTCCAGTATCGGTTGAACCAGATTTTCAATTTTGTCGGTAAGCTGTGCCACAGTGTCCTCTGGATAATAAAAAAAGCGAGCCGAGGCTCACTTTCTAAGGTACAACATTAAAACCGTTACTACTTATCACTTCAAAAGCTTGAAAGCAAGTAGAATTTTTATATTCTCGATATCGACTTCACCCGACTCAAAGCACTAAAAGGATCCGATAATTCCATTGGAAGGGTTCATGCGACCCGGTCAATGGAGTTTTCGATGCACCGGATAACCGATTTAATTATCAAGGGCTGAAGCGGGTTCTTTTCGTATCGATTGGCAGATTTTTTCGCAGCAAACCTGCGGCAAAACTTTCTTTTTCCAGGTAACTCCCAACCGTCTGGGTAAAATCATCAAGCAACGACTGAGTCACCTCTGCTACTCTCGCAGTCGCAACCCCCATCCTTTCCAGATTTTTTTCATACTTGATGACCCCGGAGCAACGGGCAGCCTCTGGCTGCAAATCAACAGGTAAAGATTCAACATCCAACGGTATTGTCGCAATCGCACAAATTTTCACCCGGTGAAAATCTCCATAATAACGATTCCCTTGAGAGAAAAAATCAATGATTACGCCGTTATCCAACCGGGTCGTTTTAAACGGTTCATTCATCATTTTCTCGCAAAGATTTTCGTGTCACTTTATGGCCGGTAAAGAGATCAATCTGATTAAACAACCCGCGCAAAACCCTCACTTCACGATCATTCAGACCGGAACGGCTCAATATCCGGCGAAAGGCACGTAAAATATGATCCGGATTTTGCGGATCAAGATAGCCGATATGGAGTAATGACTGACGCATATGCTGGTACATAGATTCGAGGGTCTCATTGCTGGCGAGTTTTTTACCCTCAGTGGTATGATCTTTTTGCCGCCCTTTTGCCTGACTGACCTCATAAAGGCAAAGAGAAACAGCTTGAGCCAGATTCATCGATGGCAGATTTTCATCTGTCGGAATGGTAATAAAATGCTGGCAAAGGTCCAATTCTGAGGTAAACAACCCCCTGTCCTCACGACCAAAAACCAAAGCAACAGGGTTTTCCTGCACAACCGGGGACAACCGACTTGCCGCTTCAGTCGGATGCAACAATCCCTCACGATAACGACCGAAACGACGGGTGGTGCCAAAGCTCAAGACACAATCAGCTAAAGCATCTTTGAGGCTGTCAAAGACCCGTGCACTCTCCAGAACAACCGCTGCCTTAACTGCCATCAAACGGGCATCATGTGACAGATGATCAACTTGCGGATTAACCAGGCGCAAATCGGTATAACCAAAATTCAACATGGCCCGGCAAACAGAGCCAACGTTCAAAGCCCCCTGAGGTTCAACCAGAACCACAGCCAGATTTGATTTTTCCCGATTTTGCGGCTCTGTCCCCTCAGTTGACGTCACGATGATCGGTGAGCATGGAAAGGAGTTGATGACCCGGAACCAGCTCCCCGCAACGCTTTGCCTCGGCTTCGGAATATCCAAGCGCAGGAGAATCGGCGGTTTGACGTGAATCATACAATATATAAGGAACCGGATCGGACGTATGAGTTCTTTTTTCCACCGGAGTCGGATGATCAGGGGTGACCAGAATACGACAATCACCAATCTCCGCAAGGTTATCAAGGACGGTTCCGACAACATCACGATCAAAACTCTCTATCGCCGCAATTTTTTCCTTCAGCAACCCGCCATGCCCAGCTTCATCGGGAGCCTCGACATGCACATAAACAAAATCTGCTTCTTTCAAGGCAGCAACAGCGTATTCCCCTTTGCCGCGGTAGTTGGTATCGAGATAACCGGTCGCCCCGGGAACGTCAATGATATCCAGACCGGCATTAACACCGATGCCGCGAATCAAATCGACAGCCGAGATAACAGCTCCAGTCAGGCCGTAGCGCTGCTGATAAGTCTCCATAACCGGCTTGCGACCATGGCCCCAGATCCAGACAGAATTGGCGGGGAGTTTTTGTTCAGCAACCCGCTGATTATTAACCGGATGGTTGGTCAATAGCATTTGCGCTGAGTTGGTCAGATCGAGGAGAACCTCGGCACCATCTCCCTGTGGCAGATGACCTTCGATACTGTGAGTGGAAATATCGTGGGGTGGAGTAAAAGTCAGCTGATCCTTACCGTTTTTCCAAACCAGCAGATGGCGATAAGAAACACCGGGGTAAAAGTTAAACTCATCTCCCCCCAACTCATCTTGAAGTGTTTGAATCAATAATGTGGATTCATCGGTTGAAATGTGTCCGGCAGAGAAATCTCCCATATAGAGCTTACCATGGTGAGCTTCAAGCCAGACAAAGTTCAAACGAAAAGCAACATCATCTGGACCAAGTTCAACGCCCATGCTGGCCGCCTCCAAAGGAGAACGACCGGAATAGCATTCAGCGGGGTTATAGCCAAAAACCGAAAGGTTGGCGACATCGCTGCCCGGTGGATATCCTTCCGGGACTGTTGCTGCCAGACCGATTTTTCCCGTTTGACTGAGACGGTCCATGTTAGGAGTATTTGCCGCCTCCAGGGGAGTTTTTCCGCCAAGTTCACCAATCGGCTCATCTGACATGCCATCACCGAGTAAAATAATATATTTCATGGGTTCCTCTATCTGATTATAAGTTTAAACCGTCACAACGCCATCATCCACGAGGATGATACTGCTGATGTATTTTTTGTAACCGTTCCTGAATAACATGCGTGTATATCTGGGTTGTTGAGATATCAGCATGTCCGAGCATCGTCTGAACAGCACGCAGATCCGCTCCATTCTCAAGTAAATGTGTTGCAAAAGAATGACGCAGCATATGCGGATAAACCTTCTGTTTTATATCCGCTTTAAGCGCATAGGCTTGCAGATTTTTCCAGAAACCCTGCCGGCTGAGCTTTTTCCCGCGCGCATTGAGAAAAACTTCTTCGCTGGTCAAATTTTTCAACAATGTTAAACGCCCATCTTGCAGGTATTTTCTCAGAATTTCAATAGCGTCTTCACCGAGTGGAATCAGTCGCTGCTTCGATCCCTTACCAAAAGCATTGAGGCAACCGATATCAAGTTTCAAATCCCCAAGACGCAAGCTGACCAACTCAGAAACCCGCATACCGGTCGCATAAAGAACTTCAAGCATGGCACGATCTCTCACAGCGATGGGACTATCACCCGCAGGAGCTTGCAATAAACGTTCAACATCTTTTTGTGAGAGTAGCTGCGGCAATGCCGATAGCGAGCGTGGCGACTCAACCAGCGCAGTGGGATCGTGCGCTGTATGGTTTTCCTCAATTAAAAAGCGATGAAAACTCCGTAATGCACTCAATACACGTGCCCTGCTGCGTGGTGAAAGACCGTTATTTTTCAAAAATGCTAAATAATCAAGGAGTATTAACTGGCTAATATCGGCTGGGTTATCAATATTTTTACGTTCTTTCAGGTAATTCGCATAAGAACTGAGATCCCGACCGTAAGCATTCAGGGTATTATCTGAAAGACCCTTTTCCACAGTTAAATAATTGAAATAAAAATCGAGATATCGATCCATAAAAAACCTGTTAAAACAGCAAAACAAGGCTTAAAGACTGAATATAGATTCAAAACCCGGAGCGTACCCTCATGCCAGGCGATCCAACATAACCGTACGTATTTCCTCCAACTTCACCGGGTCAGTGATCTTTTGACCGAATATGTCAGAAACATAAAAAACATCGGCGGCCTGGTCGACATTGGTCGCAATTTTAGAAATCGCGATAGTAAGCCCCAACTCGCTTAACGTGCGGGTGATTTCATAAAGCAAACCAACCTTGTCTTGAGCAAAGATATCTATAACTGTGTAGCGTTCGGAAACTCCATTATCAATCGCAACCCTATTGGCTCTCGTTGGTTGAGCACTGGCAGTTTTTAAATAGTCGGGCTCCCGATGTTTATCAAAGAGATCTTCAACAAAAATCCGCCCCTCCAGAACTTCACTCAGGTCCGACTGAATCCGCTCCCATTTTTGCTTTTTATCAACGATCCCGCCAATCAGACTATTGACCTGAAGAATATCCAGCGCCCCTCCATTTTTTCGAGTATGTATCTGTGCAGCAAGGATATTAACTGAGTAAGCGGCCATGACACCGGCAATATGAGAAAAAAGCCCGGGACTGTCAATTGTTGCCAGCGTCACCTCGGTATGCTCAGCCTCTCTTTTATGTTCAATCTGCATCGCCAGAGTCTTTTTCCCTCGACCTAAGATCAGGCGTAAATGGGGGATAATTTCCTCAGAACGATAACTCATCAAATAGCGGGTTTGCAGGCTGTTAATGACTTTATTAATGCGACTCTCCGGATAATCACCGCGCAAAGCCTTACGGATTTCCCGCTTCCTGTTGCGTACTTTTTCAGAGCGTTTTTCCTGATAGAATTCATTCTTTTCCAAAGCATCATAGGCTTTTTCGTAAAGTTCCCGCAGCAGACTCCCCTTCCATTCAGACCAGACATCGGGACCTACGGCTTTGATATCAGCAAACGTCAGAAGGTAAAGCATTCGTAGATTCTCACTCATCCCCATCAATTCTGCAAATTGAGTGATCATTTTATAGTCTTGCAAATCGCGGCGCTGGGAGATATGGGCCATCTGTAGATGGTTCAGAACCAGAAACTGCAGCCGCTGGCTGTCCTCCCGATTCAAACGCATCCGTCGGGCTATCGTCGGAATCATTTCAGCACCACGAACACTATGCTGTTTACCACTCCCCTTGCCAATATCGTGAAAAAGAATAGCCAACAGAAGAAGTTCCCGTTTTTCTATGCTACTGGCAACCTCAGAAAGCAGAGGGTGATTTTCCCTGTAATTTCCATGCCAGAGTTTTTCCATTTCCTGAACAGCGAACAGGGTATGCATATCGACTGTATAGATATGGTACAGGTCAAATTGAACCTGACAATAAATTTTCTTGAATTCGGGGATAAAAGCATTCAGGAATTGCAGATGGTGCATTTTACGTAAAATGCGACCGGGTCCCTTTGGATGGCGTAAAATCTGCTTGAAAGAGTCGTTGATGCGTTTGGACCGGCGAATTCTGTCATTAATCAAATATGCGTTATCGCGAATCAGTTGTTTTAACTCCAGACACAATTGAACTTCATGCTTTTGTGCCAGTTCAAAAGCTATCATCATCAAAACTGGATCATCTAATAATCGCTGATCAACTTTAGCTCGCAATTCACCGCGGATAATATAAAACCCATCGTCAAGATTCCTCCCCTGAAAAAACTTAAACACCCGGTTATTCGGGTGAGTACTTTCTTGAGTGGCAGTGAGGATTAATTTGGTTGAGAGATGCTCTACCTGGATAGCGCGGGCATAATATTCCTGCATGAATTGTTCGACTGCCGAGATACGACGTTTTTTCTTGTAGCCGAAAAAAACAGCAAGCAACTGTTGCTGTTCGAATAACAACTGATCATTTTTACGTTGCCCCTTAAAATGGAGAAAGTTACGTATTCTCCACAGGTAATCAAGCGCCTGATGATATTCCTGAAGATCCTGTTCATTGATGACACCTTTTTTGAGCAGATCTGTTAAACTGGATGCTTTAAACTTGACTCGTGAAATCCAGAGAGCCTCCTGCAATTCTCTGAGTCCCCCCTCCCCCTCTTTCAGATTCGGTTCAAGCAGATAAACCGACGAGCCATATTTCACTTTACGCTCAGAACGCTCTTCAAGCTTCGCCTTGATAAAACCTTGGGTGTCCTGATTGAGCATCAAGCGGCCAACACGATGCTCAAAGTGGGCAAATAACTCCCGACTACCGGAAATAAGTCTGGCATCCAGTAGAGACGATCTGACCGTACTGTCGTGTGCCTCTTCAAGACATTCATCAGCGGAACGCACACTATAACCGACATCCAAACGCAAATCCCACAGCAGGTAAAGCATCCGGTCGGCTATAATTCGGGCAGTATCTTTGGCAAATGGTGCATAAAAAAACATCAGGTCAAGGTCTGAACGCGGATTCATTTCGGCACGCCCATAGCCACCCACGGCGATCAATGCACAACCCGTTACGGCATCCATACTTTGATCGGCAGAGACAGCTTTGTAGATACTGTCAGTGAGGTGATCAAAAACCGCGGTCAATTCAACTACAACTTGCCAGCCCGAAGCCCCCTTATCATTGAGCTGATCAATTCTCTGCAAATTAAAATCGAGATAATGGCGTGCTGATTCAAGCAAGGAATCGCGGCAAGAGTCAAAATCAACTGGTGGGATCAAGATATCGGGTGAAAAAACCTCAAGAACTGATTGTTCGTTATTTGTGCTCATCGCTTGGCGACCTGCTCTATTGTCGCAGAATAGTTTTTGACCCCTGTAACGATCGCTGCAGCGACCCGGTTCTGATAGGCCGCTGAAGCTAGTCGCTTTTCTTCACGTGGATGACTGATAAATCCTGCTTCAATCAAAACAGAGGGCATTGTTGCACCAAGAAGAACATGGAAAGGTCCCTGCTTCACACCGTGGTCTTTGATTCGACTGTAATGGGGTCGTAATCCCGCAACCAGTGCTTGTTGGACTTCGGCAGCCAATCGACTCGATTCATTGATTTTTGCGTTTGCCATCAGATCAAACAGAATGGCTTCAAGATTTCCCACCTCTTGCAAAGTGGTTCCATTCTCACGAGCAGCAACCTCAGCAGCCTGATTATTTTTTGACAGATTGAGAAAATAGGTCTCAACACCATACGCTTTACCATTTTCTGTAGCATTTGCGTGCAATGAGATAAACAGGTCTGCGCCAACCTGGTTGGCATATTCGGTTCGGGTCCGTAACTTGAGGTAACGGTCATCGGAACGGGTCAAAAGAACTTTTACCCCGAGTTGTTGCCGCAATGCCCTTGCAAGAGCCTTAGCCATTTTAAGGACGACATCTTTTTCGTAAACTTTCCCGGGGCCTATTGCACCAGGATCTTTGCCACCATGACCGGCATCCACAACAATCAGACGAATTCCTTCATCATGTGTATCCTGTGGCAGATGAAGAACCTCCTGCCGATCAGAGGCACTATCCAGAACCGAAGCGATTGAATCATCCGCTGCAACTGACACGTTCTGTTTTCCGGGAGACCGGGCAGTCACCCCGACTGAAATTGGCTGACCTTTGATGTCAATAACCAGACGATGCGGATTATTGAGGGTCGCCAGTTTGTATTCCTCAACCCTGTTCAGATCCAGAACAACCCGGGTGCGCTGCGCACTGAACTGGCCCGCTCTCACCTGTTTCACCAAACCATTACGAATTGGAACAACAGCCGGCAAATCGGGCCCCGGCTTGGTATAAAGAAGGTCAAAATAGAGGCGCGGATTGTCACCCTTTAAATAGTTTGGTTTAGTCACGACAGGAGCAGAAAGGTCGAGAACGACCCGTGTATACTCAGGGCCACTCCAGTAACGAATTTTCTTCAGACGAGGTGAGTCACCAATATCAGGGTCATTGTGCTGGTATTGTTTTTCAGGTAGAGGCACCAGTTTCTTCGTTGGTACCGGTAATAACGCTAACTTTTTTTTCGCTTCACTTGCCATATCTCCCGCGGGCATTTGTGTCACGACCTGTTGATAATAATGGTAGGCAGAAGCTTTATCTTTAAGGCGTCTTTCAGCACTTTGGGCAGCAAGAAACAACGCATCATCAGCGAGCCGGCTATGGGGAAACCGATCAGCCATGTCAATATAGTGATCAATAGCCTGTTTCGCATCGCTACGACTTCCAGAGGCTCTGGAAAGGCCATCCCATGTTCTGGCTAACAGGAATAATGATTTTTCAACGTCACTCTGACGCGGACTCTGCTTCAGATAGTTATCAAAACGCTTGATCAAGCGCTCCCAATTGATTCTTTGGCGTTGCAGTTGTGTTGATTTGATCAATTGTTGATAATCGTAACGTAAAGAACGGTAGTCCTCTGCGATAACGTGACCGGGAACAATGACCAACAGAGTCAAAATCAAGAGGAGTAAGAACCTGAGTTTCATCATTTAAATCATCTTTTTCAATTCATCGAGCAGGGTCAACGCTTCAATCGGCGTAGTAGATCTCACATCGATCGATTCCAGACGCGTACGAATCTGATCTTCCTGTCCCGGCTGAAACAGGGAAAGTTGTGCCACAGGCTGCTGTTTCAATTTATTTTTACCCTCACCCAGACGCGGCTCCCCGGAACGGACAAATTCTCCCGCTTCAAGATTGCGCAGAATCTCTTTAGCACGATCGATAACCGTATCCGGCAAACCCGCCAGACGACCAACCTGAATGCCATAAGAACGGCTGGCACTTCCACTGACAATTTTTCTTAGAAAAATAATCTGATCATTCCACTCTTTCACCGCGACATTGAAATTTTTAATCCGCTCGCGAGTCAGGGGCAAATCGGTTAATTCGTGGTAATGGGTCGCGAATAAGGTTTTAGCGGCGACAGCCGTGTTGTCATGAAGATATTCGGCAACCGCCCAAGCGATACTGACTCCGTCGAAAGTCGACGTTCCACGCCCGATTTCATCGAGAACGATTAAACTTCGCTGTGTTGCGTGGCGCAGAATATTGGCGGCTTCGTTCATTTCCACCATGAACGTTGATTCACCTTTCGCCAGATTATCACTTGCACCAACTCGAGTAAAGATGCGGTCAACCACACCAACCCTTGCCGTTTCGGCGGGGACAAAACTTCCCAACTGTGCCATCAGGGTAATCAATGCAACCTGGCGCATAAAAGTTGACTTCCCCGCCATGTTCGGACCGGTAATGATCAGTAACTGGTTGTTGACCGTGTCAAGTTCGACATCGTTAGGGACAAACGCTTCCTTCAATGGCATCCCTTCAACAACTGGATGCCGTCCCGCATCAATCTTTATCACTCCGGAATCGTCAATCTGCGGGCAAACATAATTCCGTTCATGAGCCAGATCTGCGAGAGAAAGCAAAGCGTCAAGAATTGCAAGAAGATCGGCATTCTGCTGAATCCTGCGCCCCTCACCAGAGGTCTTGAGCCGAATCTGCTGAAATAAATTATATTCCAATTCAACAATCCGATCCTCAGCACCGAGAACCTTCTCCTCATAATCTTTCAGTTGTGGCGTGATGAATCGCTCGGCATTGGTCAAGGTCTGCTTACGATGATAGTCCTCAGGGACACGATCAAGATTTCGATGTGTGACTTCGATAAAATATCCAAAAACTTTGTTATATTTAACTTTCAGAGAGGGAATACCGGTACGCTCACGTTCCTGCTGTTCCAACGCTGCAATCCAGCTTTTACCGTCACGAGTGATGGTTCTCAATTCATCCAACTCTTCGTTAAAGCCATCCTTTATGATGCCACCATCGCGCAATACGAAAGGGGGATCGTCAACAATTCCGTGTTCAAGTAAAGAGACTAATTCAGGGAGAAGATCAATCTTCTTGCACAACTCTTTCAGATGATGACTTTGCAGTGTGCGAAGGAGGTCGACAATCTGGGGGAGCTTTTCCAGTGAGACCCTTAAGGCAACCAGATCTTTAGCGTTTGCACTGGCCATGGCTATTTTGCTGTTGAGTCGTTCCAGATCATAAACCCCATCGAGCACTTCGATCAGCTCGATTCGCTGCAAACTGTCATCCACCAGCTCAGCAACAGCCGCTTGACGTAACTTGATCTGCCCCTGATCTATCAAAGGATAGTGGACCCAATGCCGTAACGTTCGTCCCCCCATGGCGGTCACAGTTCGATCCAGCACACCCAGCAATGAGCCCCGTTTTTTACCATCCTGCAACGTTGCTGTAAGTTCCAGATTCCTCCGCGTAGAATCATCCAGAATCATAAAGTTCTGCGTATGATAGGTCTGTAACGGGCGGATATGCCGCAGCTCCTCCTTCTGGGTTTGTTGCAGATAATAAAGGACCGCTGAAGCCGCCTGCTGTGCAGCTACCAGTTCATGACAACCAAAAGACTGTAAACCGGAGACGCCAAAGAAACTGCAAAGTTGTTTCTGTGCGTAATCAGTTTCATAAATCCACTCGGGAAGAAAGTTGTGCATCACTTCTTCAAGAAAATAGCCAATTTGCTGTTTCAGTTCGCGACCCGGGTCTGAATCGCTGAAAAGCACCTCACAGGGGCGTAGTGATCCCAGCTCACTTTCGACCTGAGAAAGGGTATTAACCTGAGTCACCCTGAATTCTCCGGTCGTGATATCAATATGGGCAATGCCAAAACAGTTGTCGTTTTCAACAATAGCCAAAAGATAGTTGTTCTCTTTTGGATCGAGAGTCTCGGTATCGGTCACCAGGCCGGGCGTCACCACCCGTACAACCTCACGCTTGACGATTCCTTTGGCTTTTTTGGGGTCTTCGACCTGCTCACAGATAGCAACCTTGTGTCCCGCAGAAATCAACTTGGCAATGTATCCCTGACTGCTGTGATACGGGATACCGCAGAGCGGGACAGAGTCTTCAATCCCCTTGTTTCTCGATGTCAGTGTAATGCCCAATACCCGTGAAGCAAGAACGGCATCATCCATAAACATCTCATAGAAATCTCCCAAGCGAAAAAACAGGACAGCATCCTGATAGTCAGCTTTAATTTCCAGATATTGGCGCATAACCGGCGTTGCTGTTGACATGCTAACTTCCTGAAATCACATATTTTAAATCAAGTTCAAACAATCACCATACAAGGCGGGACATCCTAACAAAGCCCCCTCTGTAAGTAAATAGAGGGATGACGATAATGGCCATGTCCGAACTTGACCCCTTATTCATTGCAATGCTAAGAATGATGGCGTCGCAAAAAAGTCCTCCCCACGGCGTTACGGCGTTTTTTCAGGATCTCGACATGCCCGATTTATGACTTCGCCCCTGAAAATACACCAGTCCATGTGGGTCGAGATTTTTACTTAGCTGACGACTGTTTTTTTGCGAGTGCATCAAGAATCATACTTATCAGCTATTGATTGGCAGGGTGAACCCCTCCATCCGGTTGGATTTCAATTCAAACAGGAAACCTCATGACATCAACAAAGACTAAATCGACACAGATTGATCTGTTTGATCAAAAAAAATACAGACTTGAAACTCCTGAGGATGAGGTCAGGGTTGATCAGCTTTGCAAGCAACTTCTTCAGGAATACCATCAGTATCTGTTGAACAATAAGGAATTTAGCCCCCTCGAAGCAGGATCAATGGCCAGTGGCGCGGATTACTATTTACGTGATTTTATGATCGATAATCGGCGCACAAACATCTTTCAGGTATCACCTGAACTGATTCAAAACTTTGCAGGAAACTGGTATATTTTGAATACACTAGAGCCCAACATGGTAGAGCTTGAGAGCATCCTGACCGGTACGAGTCATTTCTACAGATTCTGCGTTGAAAAACATGTGATCTCCTCGACAACGGCAGAAAATATCGATCAAGCCTGCTCCAGATTGGACTATTATCGGCAGCGAATTGAAAGTTTCCACAACCTGACGGGTGACGGGTTTACGGCCTGGAAAAGTGCCTGCCCACTACAATAGAGGATCAAGCGTGCCCCTGACCAACAACCCAAAATTAAGAGCAGCAATATTTTCTATCTGTGGCGCACTGTCTCTTGCCATTATCAAATTGGTCATTGCCCTGCTGAGTGGGTCAATGGCAGTGATGGCATCGGCTATCGACTCTTTGCTGGATATCCTCATGTCGGGGGTCAACTTCATGGCGATTCGCCATGCAGAACAGCCGCCCGACCAGTCACATCCGTTCGGCCATGGTAAATTTGAGACTCTGGCCACGCTATTTCAAGCCCTGGTTATCACCGTCTCCGGTGGCTGGATCATCTATGAATCAGTGGTCCGTTTAGGGCGAAATAATCGTCTCGAAAATATCGATCAGGGGATTGGCGTTCTTGCTTTCAGCGCTGTTGTTTCCTGGTTTATTGCCCGCCATTTAAGTCAAGTTGCCAAACAAACAGATTCATCGGCACTTGAAGCAGACTCCCTCCATTTCAAGATGGATATATACAGCAATCTGGGGCTGATGGCGGGATTACTGATGGTGCGCTGGTTTGATATCCACTGGCTCGATGCAGCGCTGTCAATACTGGTCGCTTCCTATATTCTCCATGAAGCACTTCAACTGATCAAACGTGGCCTGACCGACATTCTTGACCATGAACTCCCTGAAGACATACAGCGGCAAGTCCATCAACTGATCAGCACTCACGGAGGGCCACTGGCCGGCTATCATGGACTGCGAACACGACGGGCGGGATCTCTCAAAATCATGGATTTCCATCTGGAAGTCTGTAAAGATATGACTGTCCTGGAGGCTCACAAGCTGACCGACAGTCTGGAAAGAAAGATAGAAAGAGAAATCCCGGGAGCCAATGTGATTATCCACATTGATCCCTGCTCTGTTGTTGATTGTCCGGGAAAAGAAAACTGTGAAATTATTGTAGATCGGGTTCCGGTTCGCTTTCAGAATAGTGGGGATTAGGCGGGGCGTCTCTATTGACCTTTCATCTTTATTGATTTTCCATTGTAACTATTCACCACCACTACCGATAGAGGCTTGTGGTACCCATGGAAAGAGCGTCTGTCGCCACGGATGGCGACAGTCGAACGGCCATGGACGGCGCAAAGTGGCCCTTGGAATGGGTGCCTCAAGGCATTGCTGAACTGTTACTTTCCATTTTTTTTATCTGTGGCGATAGCGAGGCTGCCAAAACCAGCCTGCTTTGCAGCATCCATCAACTGAACAACCTGACCGTGCAAAGCTGCCTTGTCGGCCATCAATAAAAAAGTCATTTTTTTCGTGGTGACTTGATCAAAACTCATCAAATGTTGCAGTAACTCTTCAAGGCCCACCTTCTCTTGTTGCAGGTAGATATCCCCGTTTTCTGCCAAATACACCTGAACCTCTTTTTTGTTTTGCTTGAGCTGTTCGGAACTCGATGCCGGCAGGTTGATATTCAAACCAGGGCGTTCAATGAAGGTTGTTGAGATCATAAAAAAAATCAATAATAAAAAGACGACATCAATCATCGGCGTTAAATCGACTTTGGGTGATTCCTGAATACGGCGGCGAAACCCCATTAAATTACTCCTCAACCATATCAACAACCTGCATCGTTGCTTCTTCCAGTTCCAGAACCAGCCGTTCGGAACGGCTCGACAGATAACGATGCAACAAAAGCATCGGCACAGCGACAGTCAGTCCGGCGGCGGTTGTGATCAATGCCTCAGAGATACCACCCCCCAATGTTGCCGGAGTCCCCATTCCTTCTGTTGCAATAACATTGAAAGCCTTAATCATACCTAACACTGTCCCCAATAGTCCGAGTAATGGCGTGATATTAGCGATAGTTCCCAGCAAGCCAAGATAACGTTGCAGCAAAACAGCTTCTCGCTCACCAACCTCTTCAGCAAGTGACTTAAGGTAAATACGCTGGCAGCCCCGATTTTTAAGGACAACCAATAAAATTCTTGCCAGTGGCGATTTGTTATGCTCACAAAGATCGACCGCTTCTTCAGCCCTGTCGTCTTGCAAAAAATTCTTGATCCCATTTTGCAACGGTTTCAGGTTGCGACGCACCTTGATAAACGCGAAGATTCGCTCCATAAATATCGCCCAACCAATCACCGAGCAGAGCAAGATCGGGTACATCAGTGGGCCACCCCGGGTAAAAACATCAATCATCGGTCTGATCCTTTAGTCATGTAGAATTACAAAAGTTGAAACAATATCAATCAATTCGGATAATTTCACCCGTTATCTCGGTACCCAAATTCAAAATACCGACCGTATGATAAGGGGCCGAACGGCGATCGGTCGGACTGCCCGGATTAAACAATAATACCGAACCTAAGTTGCGACAAACGGGACGATGACTGTGGCCAAACACCAACACGTCAATTTCATTAACAGAAAAGCAACCCAGGACCCGTTTTTCTATACCATCGGGAGGACCCCAGCCGTGCACCATCCCAATTCGCGTATTTTCCAGGGACACAACCCTTTGCGTCGGCAACATGTCACACGACGTATCCATATTTCCACGGACACAATACCAGGGGAGCGGAGAAAAACAACTCTGCAGATCCTCATGAACATGGTCACCGGCATGGAGAATTGCATCAATATCTGAAAACGATCCTTTCAATAGTTTTTCCGCCAATACCATCCCCGCATCGAGAGAATTTATATGAGTATCTGATATAATACCTACTCGCATTGCTTATCCATATTTGTTGCCCTCGCAAAAAAACATTGGATGGCTGTGTAAAGAATTCGTCCTGCGCAGCTTGGTGGTTTAATCAGGACTGAAAGTCCTCGACTAAAGTCCATGATTTCACCAGCGTGATGGGACCACAAAAAACACTAACCCTTTGTTTTTAAAATCTATCTGTTAAAGAATAACTATCTGGCATCAGCATTGCGGTGCATAATAACGGTTTCAATCACACGATTCAAACAATAGTGCTTGACTTATTTTTAGTACGACTATAATTTTTTTAGTTTAAGTAATTACCATCCGCTGACTAAATGACTTGCATGTTCGCATCATAAGAGGTAAAACACACAGCGAAAATACCTCATCATGAAAATTTCTTTCTACAGGAGGACAAAATCTCATGTCAATGCGTCAAGAAGCCCTCGACTACCACAGTTCCGGGCGAAAAGGAAAAATCGAAGTTATCACAACTAAACCGTGTGCTACCAGCCATGATCTTTCACTCGCCTATAGCCCCGGGGTCGCTGAGCCTTGTCTGGATATTGAAAAAGATTCGCACGATGCTTACAAATATACCGCCAAAGGAAACCTGGTTGCCGTTGTTTCCAACGGTACCGCGGTTCTCGGTCTTGGTGATATCGGTGCCCTGGCCGGCAAGCCGGTCATGGAAGGAAAAGGGGTCCTGTTCAAAAGCTTTGCCGATGTCGACGTCTTTGACATCGAACTCAACACCAAAGATTCTGATGAACTCATCCGCACAGTGAAACTGCTTGAGCCAACTTTTGGTGGAATCAACCTGGAAGACATCAAAGGTCCTGAGTGTTTTTATATTGAAGAAGAGCTCAAAAAAATCATGGACATTCCGGTATTCCACGATGACCAGCATGGTACAGCCATTATCTCAGCAGCCGGAATGCTGAATGCTCTGGAAATCATTGGTAAAGACGTCAAAAAATGTAAAATTGTCGTTAATGGTGCCGGTGCTGCAGGTATTGCCTGCGCTAATCTTGCTATCACTATGGGGATCGATAAAAATAATGTCATCCTCTGTGATACAAAAGGGGTTATTTATAAAGGCAGAACAAATGGCATGAATGAGTACAAGGAGCGTCTCGCTGCAGATACGGATGCCAGAACCCTTGAAGATGCAATGGTTGGTGCTGACATCTTCTTTGGTGTTTCGGCAAAAGGGGCTCTCTCTGCCGACATGTTAAGAAGCATGGCAAAAGATCCGATCGTCTTCGCCATGGCCAACCCAGATCCAGAAATCACTCCACCTCAAGCCCTTGAGGTTCGTGGCGATGTCATTATCGGAACCGGTCGCTCTGATTACATGAATCAGGTCAATAATGTCCTTTGCTTCCCCTTCCTGTTCCGTGGTGCTCTCGATGTTCATGCAAGTGCCATCAATGATGAGATGAAGCTGGCGGCGGTTAAAGCTCTCGCTGATCTGGCCAAACTTAGCGTTCCCGATTCTGTGCGCAAAGCTTACGCTGGTGAAGACATCCAGTTTGGTCGCGAATATATTATTCCAAAACCTTTTGACCCACGGGTTCTCCTTCATGTTGCACCAGCTGTTGCACAAGCGGCGATGGATTCTGGTGTCGCAAGACGCCCAATCAAAGACATGGTCAAATATCGTGAATCCCTGGAAGCGTTACAAAGCCGTTCGAAAGAGATCATGCGCACCCTGATCAATAAATCCAAGGCCAATCCAAAGCGAATCGTCTTCCCTGAAGGTGATGAGGATAAAATCCTGCGGGCGGCTCAGATTCTGATTAAAGAAAATATTGCCACTCCGATATTATTGGGAGATGAAGCTGACATTCGCGCCCGGATAGCAGAACTAAAACTTGATCTCGGTGATGTCGAAATTATTAATCCGTTGAACTTCGATAAACGTGGAGATTATATCGATTCCATGTTTGAAATGCGTCAGCGTAAGGGGGTCACCCGTGCCGGAGCAAAAAGGGAAATAAAAGTTAATCACAACTATTTTGGTGCGATGATGGTAGAGAAAGGTGATGCCGACTCAATGCTCTCCGGTATCAACCATCACTATCCTGAAACTATCCAGCCAGCCCTGGACATTATTGGCAAGCAACCTCAATTGTCAAAAGTTCACGGTATGTACATGCTGGTCTTCAAAAAGAAAGTTGTTTTCTTTGCCGATACTACGGTCACAATTGAACCCACAGCAGAAGAATTGGCAGAAACAGCCATTCTAGCCGCAGCAGAGGTTCGCAAGTTTGATATCGAACCTAGAGTTGCGATGCTTTCTTTCTCCAACTTTGGCAGTACCAAACATCCGACCACGACAAAAGTCAAAAAAGCAACGGAACTGGTTAAGGAACAGGCCCCTGATTTAATCGTTGATGGTGAAGTTCAGGCCAATGTTGCCCTTGACCCAGAGCTGACAGAACTTCAATATCCCTTCTCAATGCTTAAAGGGGATGCAAATGTCTTCATCTTCCCAGACCTTCAGTCAGGAAATATCAGCTATAAATTGCTCAACAAGTTGGGGGGAGCCGAAACGATTGGTCCGATCCTGATGGGAATGAGCAAGCCCGTCCACGTATTACAGCGCGGTGATGATATTGCTGATATCATCAATATGGCCGCAGTTGCTGTGGTTGGTGCTCAGAAAACTGATTAATAGAATCATTTAAACATGACAACAGGCACAACCATCAAAGCGGGAACTTCTGCTCTAGAAGTTCCCGCTTTTTAATGCACAAACTTCCAATATAATATGTTTGTTGCTATGATGCCGCGTGTTGCACAATGAGTATGTGAAAGTCATTTTATTACGAAAGAGAACCAACATGAAATATTGCAGTACCAGAGGCAAGGTTCAGGGCTTAAGTTTCACCGATGCTGTCATGATGGGTCTGGCAGATGATGGCGGGTTGCTCCTCCCTGAAGAGATTCCCGGGCTGTCACCAAACGACCTGCAACAACTCAGCAAGCTCAGCTACCCTGAGCTCGCTTTTCAAATCATATCCAGGTACGCCACCGACATTCCCGAATCTGATCTGAAAGCACTTGTAAACCGCTCCTATGCCAGCTTTGAAGATCCGCAAATCACCCCACTGGTGAAACAGGACGATCTGTATATCCTTGAATTGTTTCATGGACCAACACTTGCGTTTAAAGATGTCGCGCTGCAGTTTCTCGGCAACCTGTTTGAATACCTTCTTGGCAAAAGTAACCAAAGAATGAATATTATCGGTGCAACCAGCGGAGATACTGGTAGCGCCGCGATCTACGGGGTCAGGGGAAAAGAAAACATCAATATCTTCATTCTCCATCCGAAAGGGCGTGTTTCACCCATTCAAGAACTGCAGATGACCACCGTGACCGATAAAAACGTTTTCAATCTTGCGGTTGAAGGTACCTTTGACGATGCTCAAGCGATCGTTAAAGATATTTTTGGCGATCTAAAGTTTAAAGAACGCCATGCTCTGGGAGCCGTCAACTCAATCAACTGGGCACGTGTTCTGGCCCAGGTTGTTTATTATTTTTATGCCTGGTTCCAGGTGAATCAAGAAACGGGAGCGCAACAAATTGACGTTTCTGTCCCAACCGGAAATTTTGGTGATATCTTTGCTGGCTATATTGCGAAGCAGATGGGGGTTCCGATCAACCAGCTTATTTTAGCAACCAATTCCAACAATATTCTCAGTCGCTGCATCAATTCGGGAGACTATTCCATAGCGGATGTCCACCATTCCCTTTCTCCATCGATGGACATCCAGGTTGCCAGCAACTTTGAGCGTTACCTTTACTACCTGCTTGACTGTAAAGCTGAAAAAGTTGTCCAGGCGATGGACAATTTTAAAAAGAATGGCAGACTTGAATTTACTGCGACACAAAAACAGCGATTGAGGAACGATTTTCTTTCCTCTTCCAGCGACGACAACAAAACCCTTGAAACGATCCGGTCTTTCTATAAAAAAACCGACTATATTCTTGATCCCCACACAGCGACCGGTATTGCTGTTGGTGAACAAAACAGAAACCCTGCACATCCCTTAGTTTGCCTGGCTACAGCACACCCAGCCAAATTTGGCGATGCAGTACAAAAAGCTATCGGCTTCAATCCCGATTTACCAGCCCCATTTGTCGGTCTGACTTCTCGTGCTAAAAATGTCGTCACAATTTCTGCGGACAAAGAACAGATAAAAAACTTCATTTCTGCTAATGCTACCTGAATTTGTCATATTTACTCGACATTCCCGAAAGACCCTGTTACTATTGTTCATTAGAACCAATCTTCACTGACAAAGAATGACACTTTGGCAAAAACTCATGGACCGGCCAAGCTAGATTTTCATCCTGCAAAGCATGGTGGCTGAAGGATACATATAGTAAGTCATATAGTAAGTCGAGGTCCTGAAATAACACCGTAACGCCGTAGGGCGGCCTTTTTTGCGCCGCCATCAAGATTGAAAACACTATCATTTCAGGAGGGTATCACAATGGGAGCAATTTCTTCAGATAAGCTGGTAGAACTGGTTCAAAGTTACGGTTTACCGATCATTTGGGCGATAATCGTTTTTATTGTTGGACGCATTGTCGCCCGCATAATCACACATGTCGTCGTCAAGATGATGAACAAAAGTAACATTGACGAAACACTGGTCAAATTCACGAAAACATTCGTTTACGTTGCGCTGATGATTTTTGTCATTCTTGCTGCTCTCGGAAAACTCGGAATTGAGACAACATCCTTCGCGGCAATTCTTGCAGCAGCTGGCCTGGCTATTGGCCTGTCATTACAAGGCACTTTGGGAAACTTTGCTGCCGGATTCATGCTGATTCTATTCCGTCCTTTCAAGGTTGGAGATTATGTCGAAGCGGGTGGTGTTTCCGGAGTTATCGAAGAAATCCAGATTTTCAATACAACAATGAAATCCGCTGATAATAAGGAAATTATTGTCCCCAACAGCCAAATCGTCGGTGGCACGATTACTAACTATTCAGCTAAAGAGACCCGTCGGGTCGATATGGTGATTGGTGTTGGCTATAATGATGATTTGAAAAAAGTCCGCTCGGTCCTTGAGGACATCCTCGCTAAGGACGAGCGGATTCTAACTGAGCCAGCGCCGACAATCGGTGTATCAGAGCTTGCCGACAGCAGCGTCAATTTTGTTGTCCGCCCATGGGTCAATAGTGGTGATTATTGGCCGGTTCTGTTTGATACTCAGGAAAACATCAAGTTACGTTTCGACGCTGAGGGAATTTCAATCCCCTACCCACAGCAAGACCTGCATATCGTTAAAGAAGAATCAGCAGCCTGATTTTTCAAATATTTCCAAACAAAAAAAACCTCCGGTGTCATTTGGAGGTTTTTTTTGTTTTAACTGCCACGCCAGTGTCAGCAATCAAAATAGAGGGTAAACTCTTCTGGACAGGGACGCATCCGTACGGCATCAACTTCAGCCTCCCTTTTATAACTAATCCACATGTCGATAACATCCTCAGTAAACACATCGCCCTTGAGCAAGAAGGCGTGATCACTCTCCAGATTATCCAAGGCGTCTTCAAGGGATGTCGCAACCGTCGGGATATCTTTTAACGCTTCGGGAGATAAACCATAGATATCTTTATCGAGTGGCTGACCCGGATCAATTTTGTTTTCTATACCATCCAGTCCCGCCATCATTTGAGCAGCAAAAGCCATGTAGCCGTTGGCGGAGGCATCGGGGGTACGATATTCGATCCGCCGGCCGTTATCACTGCTGGTAACAGGAATTCGCAGTGAAGCGGAACGATTACGATTGGAATATGCCAGATTGATTGGTGCTTCGAATCCTGGAACCAAACGTTTATAGGAGTTCGTTGTCGGATTGGTAAATGCACAAAGGGCTTTAGCATGCTTTATGATGCCACCAATGTAATACATGGCAGTTTTAGACAATCCACCGTAACCATCACCGGCAAACAAGTTCTTCCCATCTTTCCAGAGTGACTGGTGGCAATGCATTCCCGAACCGTTGTCGTTGTAAATCGGTTTAGGCATAAAAGTGACTGTTTTTCCGTTACGATGAGCAACATTCTTAACAATATACTTGAACCATTTAAGGGTATCACACATCAACAACAGCGAATTGAATCTGATGCCGATTTCATTCTGACCACCGGTCGAAACTTCGTGGTGAACAACTTCAACCACGATACCAACACTTTTTAACACTTGCACCATTTCATTACGCAGATCGACATGTGAGTCCGTTGGTGCACAAGGGAAGTAGCCTTCTTTATGGCGTGGTTTGTAGCCGAGGTTAGGAAATTCCTCACGCCCGGTATTCCAGGCCCCCTCGATTGAATCAACTGAATAGAACGATTGATTGGCACTGGAAGCATAACGAACATCATCAAAAACAAAAAACTCAGCTTCTGGGCCAAAATAAGCGGTATCCGCAAATCCGCTAGACTTCAGATAGGCTTCAGCTTTTTTAGCAATGAAACGGGGATCACGACTGTAACCTTCACGAGTAATCGGATCCATAATGTCACATATAAGACTTAAAGTTGTGACCTGGACAAATGGATCAATTTTGGCGGTAGTTGGATCGGGAACCAAAAGCATGTCAGAATTGTGGATTGGTTGCCAACCACGGATTGAAGAACCGTCAAAGCCGATTCCATCTTCAAAGGTGTCTTCACTTAACTGATCCATCGGGGCACTGAAATGTTGCCAGATACCGATAAAATCCAAAAACTTGAAATCAACCATCCCACAGTCATGTTCTTCGGCAAACTTGATTACTTCACTTGGTGTCATATTTCGCAACTCCTTTTAAACGGTTTAAATCAACGCCACCTGCCGCAAGCAGCGGGGTATCGAAATTCAAGGGTGGGCAGTTGCCCACCAGATATTGCTTCACCAATCACAGGTGGTAGGTGTTAAGTGCCAGCACATCGTAGACAAAAAAATGTGCCAGGACATCGTTTACAAAATAGATCTCTGACAATCGAATAGCCACCCTTTATTCTTCTGAGCATTTCCACTGTGGAGGTGCTCATGAATGAAGAAGAAAAACTACGTATCT
>LLYT01000010.1 GCA_002049545.1 Deltaproteobacteria bacterium tcs-42
AGGCACCCATTCCAAGGGCCACTTTGCGCCGTCCATGGCCGTTCGACTGTCGCCGTCCGTGGCGACAGACGCCCTTTCCATGAGTACCACAAGCCCCTATCAGTAGTGGTAGTGAATAGCTACTAAATTTTTACATCAGGGCGGTTAGCTCAGCGGGAGAGCATTCGCCTCACACGCGAAGGGTCACTGGTTCGATCCCAGTACCGCCCACCAGTTAAATCAAGAGGTTAGCCAGCGGTGGTTAGCCTTTTTTCGTATGATTAAGATTTTTACCATACCCCTGTGGAGGTCAAAAAATGGTACTGACGGGGCAACACCTTATCGCTGCCAACATTATTGCATCCAGTCATGGGACATTCCGTGCGGTTAATCCGACAACCGGTGAGCCTTTGGAGTGTGAGTTCCACGAAGGAGGGGGTGAAGAGGTTGCCATCGCCGCCGATCTGGCTGAAAGGGATTTTGATACTTTCAGACAATCGAGTGACATAAAGCGGGGTGAGCTGCTGGAGACTATAGCAGCTCAATTAGTCGAGCTGAAGGATCCCATAATTCAAAGAGCCCACCTTGAAACTGGCTTGCCTTTGCCCCGTCTTGAAGGTGAGTTAAACCGTACGGTTAATCAGCTGAAAATGTTTTCACAATTCGTGCAACACGGGCACTATAAATCGACACGGATTGATCCGGCCCTTCCTGACCGAGAGCCCTTGCCCAAACCAGATCTACGTTTGTCTCAAATTCCGCTTGGTCCTGTTGCTGTCTTTGGTGCAAGTAACTTTCCGCTGGCGTTTTCTGTCGCCGGAGGAGATACCGCATCAGCATTAGCTGTTGGTTGCCCGGTTATTGTTAAGGGGCATCCGGCTCATCCGGGAACTTCTGAATTGACAGGGGTGGCGATTCAAAGAGCGGTACAGAAGAGCGGCTTGCCCGGCGGAATTTTCTCTGTCATTCAAGGCAGTGGTCATGAAGTGGGAACGGCTCTGGTGAAGCATCCTCAGATCAAAGCAGTTGCCTTTACCGGGTCGCAAGCTGGTGGACGCAGTTTGTTCGATTTAGCCGCTGCCCGTCCAGATCCTATTCCTGTTTTTGCTGAGATGGGTAGCGTTAACCCGATTTTCATATTGCCACAAATCCTTAAAGAAAATTCTCAACTATTAGCTCATAAATATTCTGAATCATTGACTACAGGGGTCGGTCAGTTCTGTACTAATCCGGGGCTGTTATTTGCGGTCAAGGGGGACGACTTAAGTGCTTTTATCGCGGCTGTCAAAGAATACCTCAGCCAGATGAACCCTCTGCCCATGTTGCATGTCGGGATCAAACAGAACTTCAATACAAAATTGGAGCAACTGACAAGTGTCCGGGGGGTCAGTCGACTTGTAGGGAGTGAAACACCCACAACCCTGGATTGTTATGCTTTGCCCGCTTTATTGTTTCTTACGGCGGACGATTTTCTGCAAGAACCGCGTATTGCTGACGAAGTTTTTGGCCCCTCATCCGTTGTTGTGCAATGTGAATCAAAGGAGCAGATGTTGGTTCTGGCCGAAAACTTACAGGGGCAATTGTCTGCAACGGTTCATGCGTCCATTGGTGAGGACGATTTTTGTCGTCAATTATTCGCCATTCTGGAGAAAAAAGCCGGGCGCCTGATTTTAAACGATTTTCCAACCGGGGTTGAAGTTTGTCCTTCAATGCATCACGGTGGGCCGTACCCGGCAACCACCGATAGTCATTTTTCTTCGGTCGGAACCACGGCAATCCACCGTTTTCTCCGCCCCGTCTGTTATCAAAATTTCAGTAAAGAATTACTCCCTCGTGAATTGCAGAAGAATCAGGACTAGACACACATGAGTTTGACCGTTGAAAATACAACCTCTTTAGAGGTTGAAGATTGGGGGCTGGTCGATTATGGACTTGCCTTTGATCGTCAGGCAGAGTTGGTACAGGCCCGTCTTGATGGGGAAGGGCGAGATACTCTGATTTTTGTGGAGCATCCGACCACGGTGACTCTAGGTCGCCGTGCGACCCGGACCGATCTCCATTTTCCCGAAGAAGCGTATGCGGCCCATGGAGTAGCCCTGCAAAAAATCAATCGGGGTGGTTTGGCAACGGCTCATGAACCCGGGCAGCTGGTTGTTTATCCGGTTGTTGAATTAAAGAAAAAGGATTTACGCTGGTTTGCTGATCGATTTCTGCACGTTGTTGTCTCGTTACTGGCCGATTATGGTGTTGCTGGGTATTTAAAGGATGGAGAGCCCGGTGTCTGGGTTGAGGGGCGGAAGATATGCAGTTTCGGAATTGCACTGAAAAAATGGATCTCATCACATGGGATTGCCCTGAATCTGAATAATTCTCTCGAAACTTTTGCTATGATAGTCCCTTGTGGTCGACCCGATGAGATGGTGACATCCTTGAGTCGAGAGTTACAGCGGCCTGTCAATATTGTTGAAGCAAAATCACACTTTTTGGAACATTTTTGTATTGCGTTCGATTATCATAAAAAAAATACGTAACTATTCACCACCACTACTGATAGGGGCTTGTGGTAACCATGGAAAGGGCGTCTGTCGCCACGGACGGCGACAGTCGAACGGCCATGGACGGCGCAAAGTGGCCCTTGGAATGGGTGCCTCAAGGCATTGCTGAACAGTTACAAAAATACGTGATAAAAACAGTGTCAATGGAGGTTTCTATGCAATGCCACGAAGTTGATTATAAAATTATTGGTGATGATATGCAGATGGTTCAGGTTGAGCTTGATCCGGATGAAACTGTTATCGCTGAAGCTGGTGCCATGACTTATATGGAACAGGGGATCAATTTTGAAGCTCGGATGGGGGATGGTTCTGAACCGGAGCAAGGATTGTTTGGTCAGTTGCTTGGTGCCGGGAAGCGTGTTCTGACCGGTGAATCAATTTTTATGACCCATTTCACCAATCGGGGACAGGGTAAACAGCACGTTGCTTTTGCTGCCCCTTATCCAGGTAAAATAATTCCTCTGGACCTTGCAACGGTCGCAGGAGGAGAAATCCTCTGTCAGAAAGACTCTTTCCTTTGTGCTGCACATGGAACCCAGATCGGTATCGCTTTCCAGCGGCGTCTTGGGACCGGTTTTTTTGGCGGTGAAGGTTTTATCCTGCAACGTCTCAACGGTGATGGAATGACTTTCATGCATGCCTGTGGAACCATTATGGAGCGGCGACTGCAAGGTGAAACTTTGCGGGTTGATACAGGTTGCCTGGTCGCTTTCGAGCCTGGAGTTGAGTATAATATTGAACGTGCCGGTAATCTGAAGAGTATGTTTTTTGGCGGTGAAGGGCTGTTCTTAGCCACGTTACGGGGTACGGGGCGCGTCTGGCTACAGAGTTTGCCGTTCAGTCGTCTTGCTGATCGTATTATCGCTCACGCACCCAAGGCTGGCGGTTCGCAAAAAGGTGAGGGCTCATTGTTGGGTGGAATCGGTCGCATGTTGGACGGTAAATAAAGGGGATTGCTGTGGGAAGTCTGATTGGGAAAACACTGTTTATTACTGGAGCGAGCCGTGGAATTGGATTGGCCGTTGCGTTAAAAGCTGCAGCAGAGGGGGCAAATATTGTTATCGCTGCCAAGACAGCTCAACCCCATGCAAAACTTCCGGGGACCATCTATACGGCAGCGCAACAGATTGAAGAGGCAGGGGGGAAGGCACTTCCTCTCCAGGTTGACATTCGCGAAGAGTCTCAATTGGTCGCTGCAGCTCAACAGGCAGCAGATACCTTTGGTGGGATCGATATATTGATCAATAATGCCAGTGCTATCTTTTTATCCGGCACGCTGGAAACACCGATGAAACGCTTTGATTTGATGAATCAGGTCAATGTACGCGGGACATTTCTGGTCAGCCAGATTTGCCTGCCTTATCTGTTGAAAGCGGAAAATCCCCATATTTTGAATTTTTCACCACCCCTTAATTTAAACCCACGCTGGTTTAAAAATCATACCGCTTATACGATGGCAAAGTATGCTATGAGCATGACAGTTCTGGGGCTGGCTGCAGAGTTTGCTGACCAGGGGGTTGCGGTCAACGCCCTCTGGCCGAAAACTGTGATTCAAACAGCGGCTTTGGCGATGCTGGGTGGAATGGTCGATCCCAAAAATTGTCGTACTCCACAAATTATGGCTGATGCCGCTTGTGCCATCCTTTGTCGGAACAGTCGTGAAGCCACAGGGAATTTCTATATCGATGAAGAGGTCCTGTGTGAAGAGGGTGTTTCGGATTTTTCCCCCTATGCGGTCACAGCAGGGGAACAACTTTTTCAAGATTTATTCATCGATTGATTTTTTTACATGATTCTTTTATTTAATTTTGTTATGGTCATTTAATTATTTTGATTTAGTGTTAAGGAGAGTTTGATGTCTACAGATTTTAAGACGGTTGTCAGCTCAATACGAGATTTGCCACCGATGCCGGTCGTTGCGGTCAAGGTTCTTGAATTACTCAATGATCCCAATGTCAATTATGAAAAGTTGGGTGCAGTGATTTCCAGCGATGCAGCCGTGTCTGCACGCATGCTCAAAGTTTCTAATTCGGCTTTTTATAGTATGAAGCGCCAGATTAAAACCCTTGAGCACGCTATTGCCATTGTTGGTGAACGGACTCTGCGCAGCCTGGTGTTAGCCGCCAGTCTCGAGGGGATGAATAAGTCGTATGGGCTGTTGGAAAAAATGCTCTGGGAAGATTCCATGGGCTGTGCTATCGGTTGCCGAATCCTGGCACGCAGGTTTGCTTCGGCTGATCCGGAGGAGGCTTTTCTGGCGGGGTTATTCCGACATCTCGGCAAAATTGTTATGAATTACAGTGATCCTGATGCTTATCGCTCTCTGGTTGAGGCGGCTTATTCTGATGGTGTCAGTACTTCCGAATTGGAAGGTCAGTATTTTCCCTATGCTCATGCCATTGTCGGTGCAGCCGTTCTGGATCGATGGAACTTTGCCCGCTCTCTGGTCATGTCGACTATGCATCATCAAGACCTGGTTATTTCACTGGATGAGGAAGAAAATGGCGAAGCCTTGATGCGCTTGACCGCGACGGTTAATCTTGCGGGACATATTTGTACAAAGCTGGGAATCGGCCAGCGTGAGCCGGATGACGATTTGGATTTACTTCAATGCCCCGGTGCTAAAGAACTTGATTTGACTGAAGATGAAGTCCAGGGTGCACTTGCTGAAGTCGAAGAAGTATTTAAAGAAAACCGCGATTTCTTTGTTGGTTGATCTGGGGTAGAGTGATGAAAGAGAAACACCTTGCAGTGATTTCTCTTTCATCAACTACTGACAGAAAACTATTTCCGGGCCCTCAAAGGTTTTCTGCTGCCAAATCCCGCCCCCGTTTTACCTTGACTTGTAGCAATAAAAGCGCACCAACGATAAAGAAAATCCCCAATGCCAGAATTGAATTTCGGGAACTGCCACTGATATCTGCAATCAGGGCAAACAGCAGAGGGCCGAAGATAGCTGCGAATCTGGAGCTGATGGTAAAAAATCCAAAGAACTCTGCACTTTGTTGTTTTGGAACCATGCTGGCAAATAATGACCGACTCAGTGCTTGACTCCCTCCCAGAATAATTGCAATCACTCCCCCCAAAATCCAGAATTCAAAGGCTTCGGTCATTCTGTAGGCAAAGATACAGACCAAAAGAAATATCAACAAGCTGAGAAGAATAGCCCGTGCTGTCCCGAGTTTTTCTCCCAGTTGAGCAAACAACAGTGCTCCAGGCATTGCCAAGAATTGAATCATCAGAAAACAGCCAATGATGGTGCTTTGTCCAAGGTGGAGCTGTTCACGGGCATAGATCGCTGAAACACTGATAACGGTCTGGATTCCATCGTTGTAACAGAGGAAAGCCAGCAAGAATACACAAAGATCACGATATTTAAGAAGTTGTTTGAACTGGTTGAAATACCCTTTGAGATTGAAACCTGTTTGCGTTGACGGGATTTTTTGGGTTTTGGGCAAGTAGAAAAATGTCGGGATGGCAAAAATAAACCACCACAGTGCCGTCATCAAAAAACCGCAACGGGTGGCGGCGCCCCTGTCAATAAAACCGAACGACTCAAAATTGAGAATTATCAGAAACACCAGAGCAAGTAAAAGCCCACCCCCAAAATATCCATAGGCAAATCCACGCGCTGAAAGCTGATCGGACTGCTCAATCGGAGCGAGAATGGGAAGGTAGGCGTTGTAGAAGATATTTGCCCCAGCGAAACCCAGATTGCCAATGATGAAGAATAGTGCTGCCCATAAATATTCTCCGGAAGTTGTCGTTGCAAGTAAAGCCGTTGCTGCACAGCCAAACAGCCAGAACACTTTCATCAAACCTTTATGCCACCCTTTTCGATCGGCCAGGGCTCCGAGTGCTGGCGCTGCAACGGCTAGAATCAGCATCGAAACCGAGACGCAGTAACCCCAGAGACTGACCGCAGAAAAGTTGTGATCAGAGAAAAAAGGCAATGTCACACCGGCTGCAGGAACCAATGAGGCAAAATAGACAGGCAGGACAGCGGCAAGAATAACTGTAGCAAAGGCTGAATTTGCCCAATCGTATAGACACCAGCCGAAGATAGCTTGGCGCTGTTGTTTGTCCATAAATATCTCTTTCTGGAAGGAAACAACACGGTAAATGATTTGGCTCATGGAGGGCAAATGAAATCTGATCGGTGATCATTGGACAAAAAAATGCCTCGAACCCTGGAGGGGGGGGTAAGGTTCGAGGCAAATAACAAAAAAGGGATGAGTAGACGATGTGGTAAAATTTGTCCAGTGAAATAATTTAGTTTATGGAATGTGTTGATTTTGTTATATATTTTGCTCTGTGTAATTCCGATAAGCACAACTTTCCGGCAACCAAACCAGATCTGAAATCAGATTTGGAGTCAATTTGATGCAATCTTCCTCGGCCTGCAGGCGATGTGGGTAGATTTGGCAGGATCGGGTATGGATATCGAGAAAGCGACAGGGAATCGCCGTAGTATGGACAATTCCCTGTTTATCAATCTTTTTCTCAAAACAGCAAGCGCCGCAACGCTTGCAGATCGCCTCCCATTCGTGTTGCGTCATATCTCATGCACACTCAGAAAAGCCACAAGCGCGGCAGACACAGCAACCACCCTCGTGTTCAACCGGACTTCCACAGTCGGGGCAGGCTCCACCGTTATTTATGAAGAAGGTCGGGCTGCTTTCTTCATTAAACATATGGAGTTCGATCGCTTTAGCGACAGCATCGGCACAGGAAGTTATCCGGTTTTCACCAAATCCAGCCGGTTTATGGCAAGTGATACCAATCAGTTGTTTAACTGTTTGTCTGGCCTGTCCACCGCTGCGCCAGGCCAGAGAGACAAGGCGCCCGATCGCTTCACATTGAGATGCCGCACAACCTCCCGCTTTGCCCATAGTGGTGAAAAGTTCAAATAGTCCGTTTTCGTCTTGATTGATCGTGATATAGAGGGGCCCGCAGCCAGTTTCCATTTGATAGGTTGAGCCGGTCAGTGCGCGTGGCCGTTCCCGTTTGCGGGAAGATTTTTTGCTCTCCATGGGGATGCTCGTATCGGTCTTTCTCTGTTCTTCCTCTTTTTTAGCGACAGAGAGAACCTGCATCTCGCGCGAGCCATCACGGTAAATAGTCACCCCTTTACACCCCTCTTTATAAGCGAGGCGATAGACGGTTGATACATCTTCCTTGGTTGCGCCCTGGCAGAAATTGACCGTCTTGGAGACTGCGTTGTCGGTATGTCTCTGGAACGCTGCCTGCATGAGAACGTGATCCCTGGGGGTGATATCGTGGGAGGTGACAAAGATTTTGCGGATCTCGGCAGGGATCGCATCGATGTCCTGGATGGTCCCTTTTTCAGCGATCTCCTGCATCAACGCTTCCGAGTAAAAGCCGCGCTGTCTCGCAATTTTTTCAAATAGTGGATGGACCTCAATCAATTTATTGTTATCAAGCACCTGACGGACATATGAAACTGCAAACAATGGTTCAACGCCGCTGGAGCAATTAGCAATAATCGAGATTGTGCCGGTCGGGGCAATTGTGGTGCAGGTCGAATTGCGCATTGGACCCGAACCCGGTTTGTCAAAGAGGCTCCCGGTGAAATTCGGGAAAGAACCACGTTCAGTCGCCAGACGTCGTGACTCTTCGTGCGATTTTTCGTTGATAAAGCGCATGACTTTTTCCCCCAAGTCGATACCTTCCTGACTATTGTAGGGAGTCTCCAGTAAAATCAGCATGTCGGCCCAGCCCATGACACCGAGGCCGATTTTCCGGTTGGCTCGTGTCATTTCATCAATTTCAGGCAGCGGATATTTATTGGCTTCGATGACATTATCAAGAAAGCGGGTCGCCAGTTTCGTCGTTTTTTCCAGTTTGTCCCAGTTAATTTCCTTGTCAACGACCATGTTGGCCAGGTTGATAGACCCGAGGTTGCAAGATTCATAGGGGAGCAGTGGTTGTTCACCGCAAGGGTTGGTACTTTCGTACTCACCAATGTCGGGGGTTGGATTGTCCCGATTGAGACGATCAAGAAAGACAATCCCCGGTTCACCGTTGGACCACGCCATATCGATAATCTGGTTAAAAACCTTGCTTGCATTGAGTTGCTTCACGACTTTGCCATCACGTGGGTTGATAATATCGTAATCCTGATTTTTATCGACCGCTTCCATGAAGGCTTCGGTTATGCCGACAGAAATATTAAAATTGGTTAGAATGCTTAAATCCCGCTTGGCCATGATGAAATCCATGATGTCGGGATGATCAACCCGTAGAATTCCCATATTGGCACCACGCCGGGTGCCACCCTGCTTGATTGTTTCGGTTGCTGCATCAAAAACCTGCATAAAGGAGATTGGGCCGGAAGAGACACCGCTGGTCGAACGGACATCGTCATTGGCCGGGCGGATGCGGGAAAAAGAGAATCCGGTTCCGCCACCACTTTTATGGATTAAGGCAGTATTTTTGATCGCCTCAAAAATACTCTCCATGGAATCATCAACGGGCAGGACAAAGCACGCCGAAAGTTGTCCCAATTCACGTCCGGCATTCATCAGTGTCGGCGAGTTTGGCAGGAAGTCAAGTTCAGTCATGGCCTGGTAATATTGTTGTTCAAAATGACCTTTTTTCTTGTCAGTATCTGGCTCTGCCGCATTGATCGTCTGGGCAACCCGGCGGAACATATCTTCTGGTGTCTCGGTCGGAGCTCCGCCCCCCTCGCGTTTCAAGTAGCGTTTAGCGAGAACTGTCAGTGCATTTTTGGAGAGATTGAGCGTCGCCGCAGTTTTTTTGTCAGACATTCATGGTTCCTTTCTTGTTTTGTTCTGTGTCGTGAATTTGCGAAAGAGGTGCAAAGCCCGTTTATTGATAAGTCGTCAGGTAATTATTAAATCGACACTATATAGTGGAGTTCGTGAATATAGACTACTATATATGGTGTCTGTCAAGGTGAAAGAAATAATATAATTGATTAATCAAAACCCGATAGCTCATCTCATGATGGGTGAGTTGATTGTATTTTCCATTGAATTTGAATAAAACAGGCATGCTTTGCACGACTTTTATGGTTCTGCTTGTCGTAAAGCTGAATATTGAGTATTCTGCCGCATCTGGCTTCAGGGAGAGGTTATTTTGAGGCACCTGGCACTCTCATGATTTTTTTTCGAATTGATGGGTAATGAAACCGATATATCTCGATAATGCTGCTACCAGCCACCCAAAACCCGAGTCCGTTTACCTGGCGGTGATGGAAGCTTTACGTACGGGAGGCAGTGCGGGGCGTGGCAGCCACACCCAGGCTGTTGCGGCAGATCATTTACTTTTTTCCACACGGGAATCTTTGGCAGAATTTTTCAATGTCGAAAGTTCGGACCGTTTTATTTTTACCCCTAATGCGACCACTGCTATAAATCAAGCTTTGTTTGGCTTGTTACGCCCTGGGGATCGTGTCGTCACAACAACAGTCGAGCATAATGGTGTTAATCGACCTTTACGGGAGTTACAGCGACGGGGGGTCAATGTTGTCAAAGTCGCTGCCGATGCAGTTACGGGTATTGTCACTGAATCAGATTTACAGGATGCCTGCCTCGATCAATCGACACGCTTGTTAGTGGTGAACCATTGTTCCAACGTTGTGGGTTCAATTCAGCCCGTCACAAGCCTGGGTCACTGGTGCAGGGAACATGATATTTTATTTATGCTTGATGGTGCCCAGAGTGCAGGATCGATACCGGTCGATTTTAAAGCACTTAATGTTGATCTTTTTGCTGCCCCCGGTCATAAAGGGTTGTTGGGTCCTCAGGGAACCGGTTTTCTTTACCTCAGAGAGGGGCTTGAGCTGGCGCCATTAATCTACGGCGGTACAGGAGCTTATTCCCATTCAGACAAACAGCCGGAGCTTTTACCTGAGCGACTTGAAGCCGGGACTTTCAACCTTCCTGGCCTGACTGGATTACATGCGGCGCTTAAATTCCTGCAACAGACAGGCATCGAATCGATTCGGGCGCGGGAAACTGAGTTGATCGAAAAAATTCTCAACGGGCTGGGAAATATAGAAAGCGTCAAGCTTTATGGTGCTGATGATGTTATGCTGAGAACCGGAGCTATTTCATTCAACGTCGAGAACTATGATCCTGCCGAGATTAGCTTTATTCTCGATCAACAGGAGCAAATTTCGGTGCGGGCCGGTTTGCACTGTGCTCCCGACGCTCACCGGACGATTGGAACTTATCCATCCGGGACGATACGGGTCAGTCCGGGATATTTTACCACCGAGTCAGAAATTGATCGTTTTCTGCAAGTGATTCAAAGACTCGGTGAGATAAATCGGGATGGTTGCTGAACTGACAGGCTTTAGAGGTGACAATTTCTGGCTGGAGGTGGATTTGATGAAAAACTACATACTGGATACCAATGTTCTGTTACACGATCCGCAGGCAATCTTCAAGTTTTCGGATAATACGGTGATATTGCCATTAACGGTGATTGAGGAGATTGATCGATTCAAGAAGGATCAGAGTGAAACCGGACGCAATGCACGGCAGATCTCACGCATGATTGATGAATTTCGCTTGCAGGCAAAACTGGTTGATGGTGTTCCACTGGAAAACGGTGGAATACTGAAAGTCGCAATTTATAAGCAGGAATTTCTGCTCAAGTTACCACCGGAGCTACGTCATGACAGGGGGGATAATCGAATTCTTGCGGTCGCTCAGGATCTGCAGGATATTCTACCTCAAGGGACCGTATTTTTTGTTACAAAAGATATCAATCTGCGCATCAAGGCCGATACCATTGGGCTTTATGCCGAGGATTATCAGAGTGATAAAGTTCCGATTGAAGATCTCTACACAGGCGCCGGTGAACTGTTTTTGCCTCAAGGGGAGATAGACCAGTTTTATGAGCAGGGGGTCCTGGAAGTTGAGGGTGATTTTTTCTCGAATCAGGGTTTGACCTTGATTGATGAAACCAACCCATCCCATACGGCAATCGGCCGCTATGACCAAAATCGTAAGTCAGTTGTCAGTTTAATCAAGGTTCAGAAAGAGGGGATCTGGGGGATACACCCGCGTAATCGTGAACAACAATTTGCATTTGATCTTCTGCTGAATGACGATGTTCAACTTGTTTCGCTCGTTGGTAAGGCAGGAACAGGAAAAACATTACTGGCAATAGCGGCCGGCTTGGTGAAAACTGCCGATGAAAGTGCCTACAATCGGTTACTGGTTTCACGACCGGTTTACCCGATGGGGCGCGATCTGGGGTTTTTACCGGGAGATATCGAGGATAAATTGGCCCCCTGGATGCAACCCATTTTTGACAATGTTGAGTTGCTGTTGTCCTCATATGACGAAGGGGGGAACCGCAAGCGTGGTTATCGTGAACTGATTGATCTGGGTTTGATGGAGATAGAACCTCTGACCTACATTCGTGGACGCTCCATTCCCAGGCAGTACATGATTGTCGACGAAGCACAAAACCTGACGCCACACGAAATCAAAACAATTATTACCCGGGCTGGAGAGGGGACAAAAATTGTCCTGACCGGCGATCCGTATCAGATTGATAATCCTTATGTCGATTCTGCCAGTAACGGTCTGTCGTTTTCTGTTGAACGCTTGAAGGGGCAGGAGATAACCGGCCATACGACCCTGACTAAAGGGGAGCGTTCTTTGCTAGCAGAACTTGCGGCAAATCTTCTTTGATGGCGACGCCATCTCATAATTTTTTGCGCAAGCGTCTTTTTTGATCGCTTGAACATTTTCTTTAACCGACCTGATGATTTTTATGTTGTTACTTGCTCTTGAAAGTTCATGTGATGAAACCGCAGCAGCGGTTGTTCGTGATGGTCAACAAGTGTTGTCCAATATCATTGCCTCTCAGGTTGATCTGCATGCTGTCTACGGTGGTGTCGTGCCGGAATTGGCATCGCGACGCCACCTTGAAGTGATCAATCCCCTGGTCGAAGAAGCTTTAACTACTGCGGGGGTTAAGCAGGAAGATCTGGAAGGGGTGGTGGTCACGCGTGGCCCGGGACTGGTTGGTGCTCTGCTGGTCGGCGTGTCGTTTGCCAAAGCGTATGCCTATGCATTGAAAATCCCGTTGATTGGTGTCCACCATATTGAGGGGCACATCCAGGCAATACAGTTAGAAGAGAGGGTTGAGTATCCCTTTCTTGCGGTCGCTGTATCGGGAGGTCATACCCATCTGTTCCGGGTCGATGGAATCGGTCGTTATCGCTTGCTTGGCCGGACCGTGGATGACGCTGCTGGAGAAGCTTTTGATAAAGTTGCGAAAATGATGGGGCTTGGTTATCCCGGTGGACCGATCATCGATAAGCTGGCTGGTGCAAATGATGATGGTGGAATTGTATTTCCTCGACCGATGGTGAAAAAACATAATTTTGATTTCAGTTTTTCCGGGGTCAAAACAGCGGTTTTAAATTATCTCCATCGTCTTCAAGAACCCCCGGATGAAACCACTATCAGCCAGATTGCCTGTGCTTTTCAAACGGCGGTTGTTGATGTTATTACACAGAAATCTGTTCGTGCTGCCGAGTCGGAAGGTTTGAACCGCATCGTTGTCGCTGGTGGTGTTGCCTGCAACTCTGGGTTGCGGACAAAGTTTGCCGAACTGGCGGTATCTTCAGGCCTTGAGATATTCTTTCCTTCGCCGCTTCTCTGTGCAGATAATAGTGCTATGTTGGCTGTTGCCGGTGATTATTATTTATCCTCAGGGCTTTTTTCGGGGCTCGATTTGAATGCTGTTTCCAACTGGCCGTTGGAGCAGGTTCGCTGTGCTTAGAGTAGAGTCGTAATGTGGCGTCGCTGGGGCTTTTTCAGGCAGTTTAAGTTGAATGTCATCCGCTTGGCGCGGCTTCGGTCGGATCCCGATGCTGTCGGTCGAGGTATGGCGCTCGGTCTGTTTATCGGTTTCTCTCCTACCTTTGGTGCGCAGATTTTTCTGGCGATTTTTTTTGCATTTTTACTGCGCCAGAACAAAATAGCGACTTTTGTCGGGGTCTGGATCAGTAATCCTTTGACCGCTCCCCTGATCTATGGACTCGAGTATCAAGTTGGCCGGATGCTGCTGGGTTTCCCGCCTCTCGGTCTGACTCGATTTAAATCTGAATTCAGTTGGGAGATGGGTGCCCAGGTCGTTGCTCCAATGTTACTAGGTAGCCTGGTTTTGGGAATACCGGTTGCGATTATCGGTTATTCGCTGACGGTTCGCTTTGTCCCCACCATGCGACAATGGAAAATACCACGTTGGCCACGCAACATAATTACCCGGAAGAATAATAACCAATGAATTATCGGACTAAAAAACGTTTTGGTCAGCACTTTCTTCATGACCGCCTGGTGATTGACAAGATTATTTCTGCCGCACAGCTTGATCTGCAAGGGCAGGTGGTCGAGATCGGGCCCGGCCTCGGGGTGTTGACGGATGAATTGTTGCCCCGTTCTGCACACGTTCATGTGATGGAGATTGATCGGGATTTAATAGAGCAGTTAGAGGCACGTAACGACTCGCGTCTGACAATTCATTCAGGTGATGTTCTTAAATTGCCCTGGCGGAATATGTTCACCCAGCCACCTTATAGATTAGTCGCTAATCTCCCCTACAATATTTCCAGCCAAATTGTTTTTCGTCTTATTGAACACCGTGATTTGTTTCAGCGGATGGTGTTGATGTTTCAGCGTGAAGTTGGGGAGCGTCTGGTTGCCACCCCCGGGGGGAAAGACTATGGAATCCTCTCTGTTTTATGTCAACTCTGGTACGATATCAAAAAGGTGACACTGGTTAAGCCGGGTGCGTTTACCCCGCCACCGAAGGTTGATTCAATTGTCCTCAATTTCCAACCACTGGCAAATCCACGTGTTGATCCGGTTGATGAAGTCTTATTCAGGAAGATCGTTAAGGGAGCCTTCACTCAAAGACGCAAGACCTTGCGCAATAGTCTTATTGCCAGTGGTTTTTCTGCCGAAATCATCGATTCTTCACTGCAACAGGCTGGCATTTTGCCCGGTTGTCGTGGCGAAACATTATCCCTGCAGAATTTCTCCGACCTCACCAGATTTTTTGGCCAAAGAATAAATTAAAAATCTATAAATCCACTTGAAAACAGTGAATTCGTGGTTTATCATTTCCGGTGCTGCCACCGATAATTCTGTCTCTGGTTGAGCATCAAAAAATTACCCTTTTTGGGTGAATTAGGGAGATTGACATGAAAGTGACTGTGGCCCGTGGTGGTCGAACGTCAGAGGAGCGTGATCAACTTTTTCAGCGTGAAACGATCGAACAGGAGTTGATCCGTCAGGGTCAGACGGCAGGTCTGTCTGCTAATCTGAATTTGGCAAACATCTTACGCCAGGAGATTCCGGAGATTTTTTTATCTCAACTATCTTTGTCTGAACTGGTGGCAAATCTGCTTCAGGCAGGTGAATTTCTTTCACAATGCAATGCCGATGAAGTCAAGGTGAAATTGCAGCCTCAAGCAACACCCGGTCATTACTACCTTTTTACCAACGCACCCGATGCAAATCATATATTTTTCTCACTGCAGGAGTACCTGCACCGTCGTTCACTCCATTTTCGGGTGATTTGTCATCCGATACTTTCTGTTTTGCGTGAAAACGGCACACTGAAACAGGTTGAAGAGGGGGACAGTGATCTGCCTCGGGAATCATTTGTCTGGATGGAGCTGGAACGATTTCCAGCCCGTTTGGTTGAGGGCTTGGAGCAGGCGGTTAAAACAATTATTTCTTCGTCTGTTGCCATTTATAAAGAGCGGCCACAGATGTTTCAAAAAATCGCCGATCTCGAGAAGATTGATGGTTTAAGTCAATATCGTGATCTGTATGAATGGTTGCAACAGGAAAATTTTATCCCGATAGCTGCTCGCAGCTACACCTATAAAAAAGGTGCTGATGCGACCCAATTCTTTGAAGAAACCGATCAGTCTCTGGGGCTCACCGAAGTCTATGACCGGGCTTTTTATAAAGACGCACAGCCAATCACCTTGTCTCCCGAAAATATTTTTCCACTGGTGGGGCATGGTAAAAATGTTGATCTGGAAAAAACCGAATTTCGCTGTCCTCTGCACCGTTTTGAGCGTTTGACTTATCTTGGTTTTCGAGAAGATCTGGCCGATGACCATTATCGGGAGCATTGTTTTCTCGGGTTTTATACCCAGAAAAGTGTTGATGACAATTCTTTTTCGATCCCGGCACTGAAACAACGCATTGAGCCGGTCCTGCAATACCTGAAAATTCCTCATCACAGTCATAACTATCGCAAGACAATACAGATTATCAACAGCTTTCCTAAAGTTGAATTGTTTTTGATGGGCGATCTTGAGTTGCGGCGCATGCTTCGTTATTTTACCCAGATGCACCGCCAGGCCGGAATCAAGGTTGTTGTTGCGCCAAGTGCCTCAGAATCGGCTTTAACCCTGATGTTGATTATGCCGAATGATTACTATCTGCCCGAACATATTGAGCGGATGGAGGTCTATCTAAGACGTTATTTCAGGGCCGTTTCTGTTGATTCAAGGTTGATCCATATGGCTTCTGATTATCTGAGCTTGCATGTCAATCTCCAACTGGAAGAAAAACAGGTGGAGATTGATCTTGTTCAGTTGGAGCAGGGGTTAACCCGAGTCACGATGCCCTGGAAATTAAAATTCAGAGCCTTGCTTGAGAAAAAACATTACGAGGACTCTTTTGCGACCTGGGAACGCTATAGCAAGGCTTTTAATAAAGATTATCGGGCCCGGACTCATCCACGCTTTGCTGTGCGGGACGTATATAATATTGAAAAACTTTTGCGCGACAGAAACGATTCATTTGACCTGTGGGGACCGTTTCACGAAGAGGATGACTATTATCGACTGCAATATTACAGCTTGAAGCGAAGTTATCTGAACGATCTGATGCCATTTTTGCAGAATCTCGATCTGAGTGTGCTGCACGAGGTCGATTCAGATCTTGAGGTTGGTTCTGAGCAGGTTTTTATCAAAAGTTTTGCCATTAAGCCCGGCGCCGACAACAGTTTACCGTTTAAACAGATTAAACACCTATTGCTGGATACCCTTCTGGCCTTGCAGAATAAAGAGGTAGAAAATGATTATCTCCATCGTCTGCAACCACTGACTGGTCTTTCCTGGCGTGAAATCGATATTTTCCGCGGTTACCGCAGTTATTATTTTCAGCTCGGGAGTCCTTTTACCAAAAAACGTGTTGCTGATGCATTGGTCAATAATGCCAAGGTGACCCATCTCCTCTATCGTTATTTTGAAGGTCGTTTCAAGCCATCCGATAAATTAACAGATCCAATGACGCGTGAGCTTGAGGTCCTGTCACCGATACGCGAGGAACTGGTGACGGCTCTTGAAGTTGTCAGTGACACCAATGAAGACAAGATCCTGCGTACTTTGTTCAACCTGATTGACTCGACCATCAGGACCAACTTCTTTCTCCGTTATCAGCAGGACGATTTTTTCTTCTCGTTTAAAATCAACACCCTCGGCGTTATCGACATGCCATCGCCGCGCCCCCTTTACGAAGTGTATGTCCATTCGGCAAAGATGGAAGGGCTCCATTTACGAGGTGGCAAGGTGGCCCGTGGAGGTATTCGCTGGTCAGATCGCCCCGATGATTTCAGAACCGAGGTGCTCGGACTGGTCAAAGCGCAGATGACCAAGAATGCGGTCATTGTCCCTGAGGGTTCCAAGGGGGGCTTTGTTACTAAACAGAGCAGCCCCGATCGGGATGAAATGGGTGAAATCGTTAAGGAAGCCTATCAGACTCTGATGCGTGGCCTCCTTGATCTGACCGATAATCGGGTGGGTGATGAAATCGTTCAGCCCGAAGGAGTTATTGCCTACGATGATCTCGATCCCTATCTGGTTGTTGCTGCCGATAAGGGGACCGCTCACTTGCCCGATACTGCCAATGGTGTCAGTGAATCTTACAATTTCTGGTTGGGTGATGCCTTTGCCAGTGGGGGTTCACATGGCTACGATCATAAAAAATTGGGGATTACCGCCCGCGGAGCCTGGGAAAGTGTCAAGCGTTTGTTCCGTGAAATGAATCATGACATCCAAACCGAGGATTTCACTGTGGTGGGTATCGGTGATATGGGGGGGGATGTGTTTGGTAACGGTATGCTGCTGTCGCGGAAAATAAAATTATTGGCGGCATTTGATCATCGGCATATTTTCCTCGATCCCAACCCTGATCCTGAAAAATCGTACCTTGAAAGAGAGCGGATGTTTAATTTGCCGCGTTCCAACTGGGAGGATTATAACAAAGATCTTATCTCTGAAGGGGGTGGGGTGTTCTCACGTCAGTTGAAGGAAATTCCGTTATCGCCTCAGATTGCCGAGTGGCTCGGGGTACGTCCGGGGACTATTGATGTTCCCGGCCTGATTAAACTTCTCCTGACCTCTCAGGTGGATCTCCTCTGGAATGGTGGAATTGGTACTTACGTCAAAGCTTCAACACAAAGCAACGATGATGCCGGTGACCGTGCCAACGATGCGGTTCGTATTGATGGAACAGAACTCAAAGCCAAGGTTGTTGGTGAGGGTGGAAACCTCGGTCTGACACAGCTCGGCAGGATTGAATATGCCCTGCATGGTGGTCTTGTCAATACCGACGCCATTGACAATTCGGCCGGTGTTGACAGTTCTGACCACGAAGTCAATTTGAAAATTCTGTTACGACTTCTACGTCAGGAGGGACTGGTCAAGAACCTTGAAGAGGGTTATGAATTCCTCGAAGAGATGGAAGAGACAGTTTGTCAGGATGTTCTTGCCAATAACTATACCCAGACACTCTCACTCTCTCTGGATGAAATGCGTTGTGATAATGAAGTCGAGCCCTACCTGGAGTTGATGGAACGGTTAGGCCGTTCTGGTCTCCTCGACCGGCGTGGAGAATTTTTACCCAGCCGTAAAGAGGTCTCTGCGCGGCATCCACATCGTTTGCTGCGTCCGGAACTTTCGGTTTTACTCGCTTACAGCAAAATGTTCCTGTTCAAAGCGTTGCTTGACTCCGATTTGCCCGACAATAAAGTTGTATCGCAATTGTTGTTCGATTATTTCCCACAACAGGCCATTGATCGCTACAGTGATTCTTTGCCGCGTCACCCATTGGCCAAAGAAATTTCTGCGACCATCATGACTAATCGGGTGATTGATCAGGCAGGTAGTGCTTTTCTCCAGACTGTCAGTCGAATGACCGGTTCTTCTCAGGTTGCTGTTGCGAATGCCTATCTGATTTTTGATGATTTACTCGATGGAGAAGAACTACGTCAGGCGGTTTTTGCGCTGGATAATAAAATTTCAACCGATCGACAATATAAACTGTTACTGAAGCTTGAAGATTTACTCAGTTTCTTCTGTTCTTACGCTTTAAGTAATAATATGGAGATCCCATCTTCGGAACAGGCTCTGGAGAGAATCAACCAACAGCTGCAACAATACGCACAGCTGTTGCCGACAATTCTCACTGATGGCGCGTGGCAAGAGAGTCTACAGTTGCAGGCCCAATTAGAGGAAGAAGGTTTAATCAAAGAGGTTGCTTACAAGTATGTTGTACTCGATTACCTGACCGATTTCTTGCCATTAATCTGTATGGCCGAATCCTCAGGCCAGAATTTCGAGCAGCTTGCACAGATCAAGGTTCTGGTCGATGAAAAAATTGACGGAGCAGCTATCTACACAGCACTCGATAAGGTCTCCGTTGTGGATAGCTGGGATCGTAGTGCACGCGAATCTCTGATCAGTTCTCTTCATGCGGTTAATATCAGGATTGTTCATCAGGTCGCAACTGAAGCTGTTGATAACCCGCAGCAATTTTTTGCGAAACGACGGCAGAAAATGAGGGCATTTGCAGAGTTACGGCAGTCTTTGATCAGTGAAACGCCGCGTAACTTCCATCCATTCACGGTGCTGTTGCGCTCTTTGGAAGATTTATTGACAGCATAGTTTTGACATTGTTGTGCCGGTGTAATCGATTTGGGGCGGATCACTTCCGCCCCATTTTTATTGTCAATGATGAAGGGAAACAGCACACCAAATTGTGCGACTTTCTCGATAGACATGACATAATAACTGTGTTATATCCAGTGCGATTTCTGAGTATGATAGTTGACCCGGGACAGGTACCGGAGTTGCATACGCTATCATTACCTGCGAATTAAATACCGCTTGGATCTACGGACCGGGACGGAAGGTGATTTGTTTGACCACAGAATGCTGGTGTCTTACACTAATCCTCTGTCTGTGCCTTTCGTTGAGACGACAGGCATTTTCTGTTTCTACAGGGGAACTACAGTGAAAAAGCGTAAAACAATACTTGATATCGGTCTGATGAAAGAACAGCAGGATAAAATTACTGTTTTGACTGCCTACGATTATCCCTTTGCCCAACTCATGGATAGCGTTGGTATCGACATTATTCTGGTTGGTGATTCGGTGGGTTCAGTATTTTCCGGTTATGACAATACCCTGCCAGTGACTCTGGATGAAATGCTCTACCACACCAGAGCAGTGGTGCGTGGTAGCCAGCAGGCACTGATTGTCACCGATATGCCATTCATGTCCTATCAGATTGATCATCGGGATGCTCGCCAGAATGCTGGCCGTCTGATAAAAGAGGGTGGTGCCCAAGCCGTCAAGCTCGAAGGGGGTGAGGCTATGGCCGATACGATTCGAGCCATCGTTGATATTGATATTCCGGTGTTTGGCCACATTGGTTTAACCCCCCAATCAATTCATCGCATGGGGGGCTTTCGGGTTCAGGGGCGTGAAGAAGAACAAGCGAGAAGAATCCTTGCAGACGCCAAAGCGGTCGAGCAAGCTGGCGCCTTTGCTATGGTTCTGGAAGGTATCCCGCGTGATTTGGCGAAAATCGTCACCGAATCTGTCAGTATCCCGACTATCGGTATCGGTGCTGGTGTTCATTGTGATGGCCAGGTGCTGGTGATTCATGACATCCTTGGCTTGTGTGATAAGTATTCACCAAAGTTTGTCAAACGCTATGCCGATATATCCTCAACCATATCTGCGGGGATTGAGCAATACATCAAGGATGTTAAAGGGCGAGACTTTCCGACTTCAGGCCATTCATTCAAGTAGACAAAATGGATATCATCAGATCAATCAGTGAAATGCAGCAGCGGGTTGTTGCTGCGCGGGCTGCCGGACAAACTATCTCTTTTGTGCCGACCATGGGTTTTCTCCATCAGGGGCACTTGTCTTTGCTCGATGAAGGGCGTAAGCGCGGGGACCTGTTGGTTCTCTCTATCTTTGTCAATCCAGCCCAGTTTGGTCAGGGGGAAGATTTTGACGATTATCCCCGTGACTTGCAGCAAGACAGTCAGATGGCTCAAGACAGGGGCGTTGATATTATTTTCGCTCCCGAGGCTGCACAGATGTACCCAACGGGTTATGCAACCTACGTTGATGTTGAGGGGATATCTGAAAACCTCTGTGGTACCAGTCGTCCCGGACATTTTCGCGGAGTATGTACGGTTGTCAGCAAACTCTTCAATATCGTTCAACCCCATACTGCCATATTCGGGAATAAGGATTTTCAGCAGTTAGCTGTTATTCGACGGATGACACGGGATATGAATATGCCGGTTGAGATTATCGGACTGGCGATTTTCCGTGAGCCTGATGGTTTGGCGATGAGCTCACGGAACGTTTATCTGACTCCACAGCTGCGTGAGCAGGCCCTGGTTTTGTCACAATCACTGGTAGTGGCAAGAGAAATGGTCGCCTCCAGTGAAACCGAATCTGCCACTATTATTTCCAGGCTAAGAGAAATGATCAGGCGCCAACCCGATGCGCGTATCGATTATATCCAAATCTGCCACCAGTTAACCCTGGAAGATCAAGCACACGTTGATGCCGACTCGGTTCTCCTGCTGGCGGTTTATATCGGCAACACCCGTTTGATCGATAACGGCTTTCTGGAGCCGGGCCATGACTGAAACAGCACTCGCGAATCTGCAGAATCTGTATCGTATCTTTACCGTTCCTGAATCTCCCGATTCAACCCTGGGTGCCGTAGATCAGGCCATCAGTGAAAATGTTGCCGATTTTTTACAGAAACATATCGTCGCACTGGAACGCAGCCTGGATGAGATCGAAAAAGATTTTTCTGCGTCAAAAATTCCTGAAGAGCCATCATTTGTTTCGACTTATACCGAATTCGTCAAACAGAAACTGGTGGCCCAGTCGGTCCATACCGCAGCTCCCGGTTTTGTCGGTCATATGACCTCGGCTTTGCCCTATTTTATGTTGCCCTTGTCGCGAATCATGACGGCACTGAATCAGAACCTGGTCAAGGTTGAAACGTCCAAGGCCTTTACCCCCATGGAGCGTCAGGTGCTGGCCATGTTGCACCATCTGATTTACCGCCGGGATGACCATTTTTACAGCCAATGGATTCATGATAGTCAGCACGCTTTAGGCGCCTTTTGCTCCGGTGGGACCATCGCCAATACAACTGCGCTCTGGGTTGCCAGGAATCGGCTTTGTCGCCCCGAGGGGACATTTGCCGGAATTGCCAAAGAGGGGCTTTTCAAGGCGCTACAATATCTTGATTGCAATGGTCTCGCAATTCTGGTTTCGCGTCGCGCCCATTATTCGCTGGGTAAAGCAGTCGATCTCCTTGGTATTGGCAGAGATAATCTGGTTCTGGTTGAGACCGACGATCATAGTCGTATCGATATGGCGTCTCTCAAGGTTGAATATTCCAGGTTACGTGAGCAAAACATTCGCCCGCTGGCACTAGTCGGAATTGCCGGAACCACGGAAACCGGACACGTCGATCCCCTCGAAGAGATGGCCGATTTTGCTGCAGAAATCGGTTGCCATTTCCACGTTGATGCTGCCTGGGGTGGGCCGACACTCTTTTCAGAAACCCATCGCCATCTGCTGAAAGGGATAGAAAGGGCCGATTCGGTCACCATCGATGCCCATAAGCAACTTTATGTGCCGATGGGGGCGGGGATGGTTCTATTTAAGGACTCATACGCCCTCTCCGCAATTGAACACCACGCCAATTATATTTTACGCCATGGTTCCAAAGATCTGGGAAGTCATACCCTGGAGGGGTCGCGCCCCGGTAAAGCAATGTTGGTACATGCCGGATTGTCTATTATTGGACGTAAAGGGTACGAACTGTTGATCGATCTCGGGATTGAAAAAGCACAGCAATTTGCCGACTTGATTAAAGCTCATCCAAATTTTGAATTAATAACTGCACCAGAGTTAAATATTCTCACCTATCGTTACAATCCTGCCTGGCTGCAGGAAAAAATGGTGCAAATGGACATGGAGCAGTTGCAGCAGGTCAATCCGTTGTTGGATTTGATAACCCGGGAGGTTCAGAAACGACAGCGCGAAGCAGGTAAAACCTTTGTCTCGCGGACCCGGTTGCGTTCAGCTTGCTATCATGGTGAGCAGATTTCAGTTTTTAGATCGGTCCTGGCAAATCCGCTGACGACAAAAGAGATTTTAACTGCAGTTCTTGAAGAACAATGTGCTATTGTCAAAGAAACTGAGGTGCAGAACCTCATCGAAAGATTAAAACAGATGATCGATTGACATCAATTTGGTGACGCTTTGGATTGTATTTACACGGCAAAACTTCTGGTTTCAAGTGACGCTCCACCTGTTGAGGGTGGGGCGTTACTGGTTCATGCGGGGCGGATTGCGGCAACCGGAACCTGCCACCAGGTCAGGCGTAATTATCCGGGAGTTGAGGTTGTTGATTTTGGTGATGCCCTTTTAGTACCACTGTTGATTAATGCCCATACCCATCTAGAACTCACCGACTTTCCACAATGGGCTATCGATGCGGAAGAGGAGGCTCCACCACGGGATTTTGTTGATTGGATGCTGCGTCTGATCAGGATCAAGAAAAATCTGCAAGAGGACCGGTATCGAATCTCATTGCAACACGGTATTGATCAGTCCGTCGCCGCAGGGACTGGTGCTGTTGGTGATATCCTTGCCCATCATGCAGTCCGCAGTCTGTATCAGGATAGTCCGTTGCTCGGCTCTCTGTTTCTTGAAACTCTGGGTCAGGATCCCGCTGTCATCTGTCGCTTGAATGATCGTCTCTATGAAGCACTGGAAGGGGAAACAGTCGGATCGGTGGAATTGGGCATTTCTCCCCATTCACCATATACAATCAGTCAAGATTATTTGCGAAGACTCTACAGCCGGTGTCAGAGCGATAAATTACCCTGCACAACCCACCTGGCCGAATCACCTGAGGAGGTTGAATTTGTCGAGCGGAGTCAGGGGGCTTTAGCGAGACGCTTCTATTCGTACATCGGTTGGGAGAATTTTGTGCCGCAACCTTCTGGCTTGCGTCCAGTAGAGTATCTTCACCAACAGGGGGGCTTGTTCCCGGGAAACCTTCTGGTGCACGGTGTCCATTTAAATGATGCAGAAATAGATCTGTTAGCCGAAAAGCAGATGAGGCTGGCTTTGTGTCCGCGATCCAATGCCAGGCTCAATGTTGGCAAGGCTCCGGCTGGTAAACTCCATCAAGCTGGGGTGAAACTGACTTTGGGAACTGACAGTCTGGCCAGTTGTGATAGTTTGTCGATCTGGGATGAGATGGCTTTTGCCCACCATTGGTTCGACGCTCAACTTGATGCGCCGACTTTATTTCATATGGCAACCCGGGGTGGCGCAGAGTCTTTGGGGATTGCCAAGGATCTCGGTGCGCTGGAGGCGGGCAGGGCAGCCGGGTTTCAGGTTTTGCGACCCAAAACAACAGTTGCTGTCAGTGAAGTTTTCGATTATCTTGTTACGTCCCACTGCACTGACGATATCGCACAGATCTATCATTTTGGCCAGCCGCAGTTGTAACCGTCTACATCCCCTGAGGGTGAGGGTGAGCACGTCCAGAAAGATCCCTCATCCACCCTTTATGGGTATCTGGGTAATACGAGACGCATCTGAACGGCTGGGACGAAAGTTCATAGTTTTCAACTGGCGTACCGAAACAATAAACACAGAATTAGAGATATCGGTATTATGGGAATAAAAATTGTCGCCACCAATAAAAAGGCCTATCACGATTATTTTATTGATGAGACCTTTGAGGCAGGAATATCCCTGTCCGGAACCGAAGTAAAATCGATCCGGGCTGGCAAGGTGAACCTCAAAGAATCGTTCTGTCGGATCAAGGATGGTGAAGTCTTCATCAATAATATGAATATTGCAGCCTACGATTTTGGTAATCGTGAAAATCACGATCCGACCAGAATGCGCAAGTTACTTCTGCACCATGCCGAAATTGATAAGCTGATCCGCCTGACCGAGCAAAAGGGGTTGGCCATGGTGCCAACAAAAATCTATTTCAAGAAAAATTATGTCAAACTTGAAATAGGGGTCGGACGTGGGAAAAAGTTGCACGACAAACGGGAGTCCCTTAAACGTAAAGAGGCTGACCGTGAAATGGCCAAAGCGATTAAAAGTGCACTACGGTAGATTTTACTGCAGAGATATGAGATAATACATTACAAGTCAGATTTTAACTGACTGAAAAACAACAACTTTCAAGATGGGGGTGTCAAGGTTTCGACGGGGGACGGAAACGAAGTGCAGCATGCCGGAGTGGGCTGGCTCCGTAACAAGCCCAACTTAACTAAACGCAGATACTGACGTTAGTTACGCACTAGCAGCCTAAGGCTGTTACGTCTTGCCAATCATCGCCTGTGTGGCTGGCCGGACGTTAATTTAGCAGGCTAGTTTTAGCGAATGTCTGTGGCGCTGAGGCAAAACTTAAGCAGACTCGCCGGGTGGATATCCTGTCTGTGGGAGCTTCAACCTGTTAACTTAAAACACAGACTACGCATGTAGAAGCCTTACGTGGAAAGCTTTCGGACGCGGGTTCGATTCCCGCCACCTCCACCAATTAAAACGGGTCTCCCCAACAGGGCGGCCCTTTTTATTTGGTCGCGTCGTTGTCCCCCATGTCAGGAGGGTTGTCACGCTATCCGGTCCATTTTGATGCTTTCGCAAAAAAAGCATCAAAATGGATGATTACAAAAAAATACCAAATGCAAGGCGCGTGATTGTCGAGAAATGATGCGTACTTTAGTTGGTGAGTGTTTGCGAAACCATCGAGTTTAACCGCCCATCATGTTAGGCAGGTAGGTCACCAGCGAAGGGAATATCACCACCAGGGCCAGGGCAATCAGCAGCAGCAGGAAGAACGGCAGGGCCGCCACGGCCACCCGCAGGATATCCTGGCCGGTCAAGCCCTGAATCACGAAGAGATTGAAACCGACCGGCGGGGTGATCTGCGACATCTCCACGACAATGACGACAAAAATACCGAACCAGAAGGGATCTATGCCCGCCTGTTCAACCATCGGCATGATCACCGACGTCGTCAGCACTACCACCGATATCCCGTCCAGAAAACAGCCGAGGATGATAAAGAAGATGGTCAGGGCCCCGAGCAGCGCGTAGGGGGACAGCTGCATGGCACCGATCCAGGCGGCCAGCATGCGCGGAATCCCGGTGAATCCCATGGCCACAGTCAGAAAAGCCGCCCCCGCCAGGATAAAGGCGATCATACACGATGTCTTGGTCGCTCCCAGCAGGCCGGCCAGAAACGTCTCCCGCGACAGGGTTCCGGTATATTTGGACAGAACCAGTGACAGAGCTACACCTACAGCTGCGGCATCTGTGGGTGAGGCGATCCCCGAATAGATTGAGCCGATAACCCCGCTTATCAGCAGGAGAACCGGGATCAACCGCCGTGAACGGTTGAACCGCTCAGCCAGTGGCAGGCGGTCATCACCTGCCGGAATCGCGTCCGGATGTAACAGCGACCAGATCACTACGTAGCCGATGAACAGGACAACCAGCAACAATCCCGGAATCACGCCACCTATAAACAACCGGGCAATCGACTGCTCCGTTGCCACACCATAGACGATCAGGATGATCGACGGAGGGATCAGCAGGCCCAGTGTGGCGGAACCGGCCAGGGTGCCGATGACCATCTTGTCCGGGTAGTTGCGCCGTTTCAGTTCGGGAATCGACATCTTGCCGATGGTTGCGGCCGTGGCCGCAGATGATCCCGAGACCGCGGCAAAAATCCCGCTGCCCAGAATATTGACATGCAGGAGCCGCCCCGGCAGGTGGGTCAGCCAGGGGGACAAACCGGAGAACATGTCCTCGGAGAGGCGCGAACGGAACAGAATCTCCCCCATCCAGACGAACAGAGGCAGAGCAGCCAGCGACCAGGAATTACTGGCTCCCCAGATGGTGGTCGCCATTACCTCACCCAGCGGAGCATTGGTAAACAGTGCCATGCCGATAACACCGACGCCGAGCAGTGAAAAAGCAACCCAGATACCGCTGCCCAGAAAAACGAACAGCATCACGAGCAGAAACAGGGTCATATTGATTTCCGACATAAAGACCCCTATCAATTCTCTCGGGAAAGTTGCTGCAGTCCGCTGACCAGAGTCGTGAACAGGCTGTCCAGCAGGGCTATGGAGAGGATCAGCAAACCGAGGAACATGGCTGTCTGCGGGATCCAGATCGGCACTGCGATCATGCCTGGAGACAGATCGTGGTAAATATAGGACTCACGGACCAGCAGCAGACTGTACCATGCAAAATAGAGGGTGACGGCGGATGTCAAGGACAGGCACCAGATTTCAAGCCAGTGACGCACGCGTTCGTTACAGCGCGACAGAAACAGGGTGACGCGGATATGCTCCCCCTGGCGCAGGGTGTAGGCCAGCGCCAGAAAAGAGGCCGCGGCGAGGAAAAAGCCGGTAAAATCGGAATAGGAAGGAATGGTCAAACCGATGGCCGAGCCGACCAGCAGGCCGCTGATGCGATCGATAGCATTGAGACTGACCTGAACCAGCACCAGCAGGCAGATCAAGGCAAGAAAGGTGGCTGCGCACCAGCCACTGGTCAGGTAGAGACGCTCAAGGCTTTTCCTCAGGCTGCCCGCGTTTTCCATGTCCGGATTCATGAGTATCCCTTAAACTCTGGACGGCAAGGCGGGATGCCAGCTCCTATCTCGCCGGCATCCCGCGCAACACTCGTCCTCACAAATTCAGAGGCGTGTTTAACGATAGGCCTGCAGTAATTTAGCCCCATCGTTGCCGGCTGCTTTTTCCCAGTCTTTGAGCATTTCGGCGCCGACCTGTTTGAGACCCTCCATCAGCTCCGCACTCGGCGTCACAATTTTAACACCGTTGTCTTTGAGAATAGCGGTTTTCGTTGCGGTCTCTTTCTTGCTCATCTCCCAGCCGCGCTGTTCAGCGGTCGCAGCGGCCTCCATTACGGCCTCCTGGGTTTGCTGATCAAGCTTGCGGAAGGCCCGCTGATTGACGACGACAATGTTCTTGGGCAGCCAAGCCTGGATATCGGTGTACGTCGTGATATAGTCCCAGGCTTTGGAATTGGCCCCGGTCGAGGGCGAGGTGATCATCGCTTCGACCCTTCCCGTGGCGAATGCCTGGGGAATATCAGGCACTTCAACCTGGGTCGGGGCGGCGCCGACCAGGTTGGCGAACTTTTCCAGGGTGGCGTTGTAGGCCCTGAACTTGATCCCCTTGAGATCATCGACTGTGTTAATCGCTTTCTTGGTATAGAGACCCTGCGGCGGCCAGGGAACAGAGAACAGCGGAATCAGTCCCTGCTTTTCCAGAAGCCTGGTGATAACCGGCTTCTGAGCGGCCCAGAGTTTTTCTGCATCATCGTAGTTGGTGGCCAGAAACGGCTGTGAATCAGCCCCGAAGGCGGCATTTTCATTGGAGAGCAGGGACAGGAAGAACTCACCGACAGGAACCTGGCGGCCGCGCACCGCATTTTTGATTTCCGGATGCTTGAACAACGACCCGGCCGAATGGATTTTGATCTTCAGCTCACCGTTGGTGGCTTCCGCTACATCATCAGCAAACTGGCTGATATTCTGGGTATGGAAGGTTTTGTCCGGATAGGGGGTAGGCATGTCCCAGGTGGTTGCCGAAACCGTTGTTGCAAAGCAGAAAACAGCGGCCACTCCGGCACATGTGACGAGTAACTTAAGGCCCAAATGTCTCATCCTCTCTCTCCTTTTCTTGGTGATGGTCTGCCGATTCTTCGGCAGACCTGGAAAAACAGCATCAATCTCAATAAAAAAGCAAAGACGCTTGTCAACGGGTGTTCCGCCGCAATCGTCTCGCTTGCGTGATCACCTGTGCAATTAAACTGTACTTTTTTCAACGAACCACAGGACGATGGCGACCTGTGATCCATTTTCCCCTGAAAGACAGAACAATAGATAGATCAATATAGACAAATCAATATTGACAAGTTGTCAATAAAGTGTCAACGTTTTTATAAAAGTGTTTTATTCTATATTCGACTTGGCAGAAAACAATGCCGATTTCAACCATCCAGCCTGATGGAGCAAAAACTCATGAATCAGCAATGGCAGATCTGGATTGACCGCGGCGGAACCTTTACCGATATTGTTGCTAAACGTCCGGATGGGCAGTTGCTCACCCATAAACTGCTGTCCGAGAACCCGGAGCAGTATAGCGACGCAGCTGTCCACGGCATTCGCGAACTGCTGGGCCTGAAACGCGACGAACCGATCCCCCCGGGAGAGATTGACAAGGTCAAAATGGGAACCACGGTGGCGACCAATGCCTTGCTCGAACGGAAAGGGGATCGTACCCTGCTGGTGACCACCCGGGGCTTTGGTGACGCCCTGCGGATCGGCTATCAGAATCGTCCCAGGTTGTTCGACCGCCATATCGTGCTGCCGGAGATGCTCTATGAAGAGGTGCTGGAAGTCGATGAACGGCTCGACGCCCAGGGCACGGTTCTCCAACCCCTCTCTGTCGCGGCTACCCGCGCCGGGCTGATGCAGGCGTATAAGCGTGGCATCCGGGCCGTCGCCATCGCTTTTATTCATGGATACCGCAATCCGGAGCACGAACACCAGGTCGCCGCACTGGCGGAACAGATCGGCTTCACTCAGATCTCCCTCAGTAGCACAGTCAGCCCCCTGATGAAACTGGTCGCCCGCGGTGACACCACCGTTGTCGACGCCTATCTGTCGCCGATTCTGCGGCGCTACGTCAACCAGGTTGCCGGCCAGCTCGGTGACGGCCCGAGCCTGATGTTCATGCAATCGAACGGCGGCCTCACCGATGCCCGCCTGTTTCAGGGCAAGGATGCAATCCTCTCAGGACCGGCCGGCGGTGTGGTCGGCATGGTCCGCACCGCGGCCATGGACGGCTATCATAAAATTATCGGTTTTGATATGGGCGGGACCTCGACCGATGTCGCCCATTACGATGGCGAGTTTGAACGTAGCTTCGATACCGTTGTCGCCGGTGTGCGGATGCAGGCGCCGATGATGAAGATTCATACCGTGGCCGCCGGCGGCGGGTCGATTCTCCACTTTGACGGCTCGCGCTTTCGCGTCGGCCCGGATTCCGCCGGGGCCAACCCCGGCCCGGCCTGTTATCTGCGCGGCGGACCGCTGACCGTCACCGATTGCAATGTCATGCTGGGCAAGATTCAGCCCCGGCATTTCCCGCGAGTTTTCGGCCCGCATGCAGACCAACCTCTGGATGCTGCGATCGTCCGGCAGAAATTTACCGAACTGGCAGAGCAGATTGCCACCGCCACCGGACGCCCGCAACAGAGCCCAGAAGAGGTTGCGGAAGGCTTTTTGCGCATCGCCGTGACCAACATGGCCAACGCGATCAAGGAGATCTCGGTCCAGCGCGGTTACGATGTCACCGAATATACTCTCAACTGCTTTGGTGGTGCCGGTGGTCAGCACGCCTGCCTGGTCGCCGATGCGCTGGGGATGAACCGGGTTTTTCTGCATCCCTTTGCCGGCGTACTGTCCGCCTACGGTATGGGCCTGGCGGAGATCCGCAGCCTGCGCAAAGCACAGGTGGAAAAGCCCTTTGGCGCAGCTGCCGAAACGATGGTTCGGGAAGCGGCCGCTGCAGTCAGTGAAGCAGTGGGGACAGAGATTATTGCCCAGGGAGTCGCTGCCGAAAACCTGAAGATCCGGGTCAGGGCTCACCTGCGCTATCAGGGGACCGACACCTCGCTCGAAGTCGACGCGGGTGCGGCGGAGGAGATGCTGCGGCATTTCGAGACGGCTCACCGGCGCCAGTTCGGTTTTATTGTCCCGGAACGGCAATTGGTCATTGAAGCGGTTTCCGTGGAAGGGATCGGCACAACCGAAAGTGCAGCGGACGAACAGCTGCCTCTGACCCAGTCCGACCAGCCCCCGGAGCCGGCCGACCGGATCCAACTGTACAGCCTGGGAGACAAGCGGGAGACACCCCTGTATAAACGGGAGAGCCTGACGCCGGGCCAGCAGATCATGGGCCCGGCAGTCGTCACCGAAGAGATCGGCACCATCGTCATCGAACCGGGCTGGAAAGCAACCCTCAACCAACGCAATCATCTCATTCTCACCCGACACGAGCCCCGCCCGCACAGTGAAGCGATCGGTACCCGCGTCGATCCGGTGATGCTCGAGGTGTTCAACAACCTGTTCATGTCGATCGCCGAGCAGATGGGCACCACCCTGGCAAAAACCTCCTATTCGGTCAACATCAAGGAACGTCTCGATTTCTCCTGCGCGATCTTTGATGCCGAGGGTAAACTGGTAGCCAATGCCCCCCATGTGCCGGTCCACCTGGGCTCCATGGGCGAATCGATCAAAACCGTCATCCGCGACAATCAGGGTGCCATGCGGCCGGGCCATGTCTATATGCTCAATGCTCCCTACAACGGCGGCACCCATCTGCCCGATGTCACGGTCATCACACCGGTGTTTGATAGCGCGGGTCGGAACGTCCTGTTCTATCTCGGATCCCGCGGCCATCATGCCGATATCGGTGGCCGGACCCCCGGCTCATCCCCTCCGGATTCGACCCATATCGATCAGGAAGGGGTGCTGATCGACAACTTCCTGCTTGTTGAGGATGGGGTTTTGCGGGAACGTGAGACCCGTGAATTGCTCGGCTCCGGCCCCTATCCATGCCGGAACATCGATCAGAACATGGCGGATCTGGCGGCCCAAATTGCGGCCAATGAGACCGGTCAGCAGGAGCTGCTGAAAATGATCGACCATTTCGGCCTCGATGTGGTTCAGGCCTATATGGTGCACGTGCAGGACAACGCCGAAGGGTCGGTGCGGCGGGTTATCGACCGGCTGCACGACTGCGACTTCAGCTACCCCATGGACGGCGACCGGCACATCCGGGTTCAGATAACCGTGGACCGGCAGAAGCGCGAAGCAAGTCTCGACTTTTCCGGTACTTCGCCCCAGCAGCAGGGCAACTACAATGCCCCGACTGCAGTCTGTAAAGCCGCGGTTCTCTACGTTTTCCGCACCCTGGTCGGCGATGCGATCCCCCTCAACGACGGCTGTTTCAAACCGCTGAAGATCCATATTCCCCGGAAAACCATGCTCAGCCCCGAATATCCCGCCGCGGTGATCTCGGGTAACACCGAAGTTTCCCAGGCGGTCACCGACTGCCTGTTCGGCGCACTCGGGGTGCTGGCATCGTCCCAGGGGACCATGAATAATTTCGTTTACGGCAACGAAACCTACCAGAACTACGAAACCATCTGCGGTGGGACCGGCGCCGGTCCCGACCATACCGGTACCAGTGGCGTGCACTCGCACATGACCAATACCCGCATGACCGACCCCGAAGTGCTCGAATGGCGCTTTCCCGTGCGTGTCGATTCCTTTGCTCTGAGGTCCGGTTCCGGGGGGGCGGGACGCTATTCCGGGGGGGATGGAGTCGTCCGTCAGTTGCGCTTTCTGGAACCGATGACCGCAACCCTGCTGACCAACCATCGCGAGACCGAGCCCTACGGCCTGGCCGGAGGCCTGGCCGGGTTGCGCGGCGAAAACAGTGTCCAGCGGGCTGATGGCAGCCGCCAGGGGCTGAAAGGTAATGATGAGGTTCAAGTCAACCCGGGGGATGTGGTGGAGATCAAAACTCCGGGCGGAGGCGGGTTCGGTGCCCCGGAGGTGGGGACGTCATAATGGTTCTCATCATTCCCCTTTCGCCTCTGTGGGAGGGTTGGGCTAGGGAAGATGGATGTTCTGGAGCTGGCAGAGAGGCTGATTAGGGATATTGATTGAGGAGGGAGTATGGATGATTTACAAATGCAGCTTTTGATTGATCTGCATAGATCAAACTTCAGACAGGGCCCGGGAGGTGAATCTGAGACACAACAGGCTTTGATGCTGGCCGGGCTGCTCGATAAATCACCCCCTTTGAAGATTGCGGATATCGGTTGTGGCACCGGCGCTTCAACCATCCAGCTTGCCAGGGAACTGGATGCCGAAATTACCGCCGTGGACTTCCTGCCTGAGTTTCTTGAGGAGCTACAGACCAGAGCCAGGGAACACGGTGTGGCGGACAAAATATCCACCTTGAGATGTTCCATGGATGCGCTGCCCTTTGCCGATGAGGATTTCGATGTTATCTGGTCGGAAGGTGCGATTTATAATATGGGATTTGAAGCCGGAGTGTCAGCTTGGAGGCGGTTCCTCAAACCGGGAGGCAAGCTTGTCATTTCGGAAATCACATGGCTGACCTCTGAACGACCGTCGGAGCTTCAAGCCCACTGGGATGCCGAATATTCCGAAATCGATGTTGCCTCGGCAAAGATCGGAGTCCTTGAACGACATGGTTTCATTCCTGAAGGTTACTTTTATCTGCCAACGAGCTGCTGGTTCGAAAATTACTACCGACCCATGCAGAACGGGTTCGATGCCTTCCTCGAACGGAATGGCGGGAGCGATCAGGCAAGGGAAATTATCGAATCTGAAAAGGCTGAAATTGCCCTCTATGAAAAGCACCAGAACCACTACAGCTATGGCGTTTATATAGCCAAAAAGATTTGAGAGAATATGCGGCGATGAAAGGGACGTCGGCAGGGAAATCGCCATGTTTTCCCTGCCGACGCAAACTGAGTCACAAGTGCTTTGCGCAGGCGGTTATTTTCAAGGACGGTTGCCTGACCTGCTTGAACTGTGCTGACTCTAAATGGGGTTAAGGCTGGCTATTGTCGTCCAGTCAGTTTGGCCTGAAAACTGATTTTTCAAGACCTGACCCTTTTGCTTTGTGACCCTTTTGCTTTGTGACCCTTTTGCTTATGCTTTTGCTTATGTCAGGTCATAGAGATTCGGGCATAGTGGGCGAGGCGGCATGCGCCCCGCCCAAGGGCCTGCTGCTATTCGATCACAATATCCAGCATTGCGACAATCTCGTGGTAATTTTTATCCAGTTCCAGCTCATTTTTAGCTCCGACGTAGATATCGGCGATCTCAAAGCTATATGCATCCTGGAACAGCAACTCGGCTAGATTGTCCCCCTCGGCCACCTGCATTTTTATTTTGGTACCGGGGAACTTCGCGCAAATCGCTTCAATTTCTGCCTCAGTCGGTATTTTTTTCACGATTCCCGGCTCAAACACCCGGTGCATATACTTGGCCGCAATATTAAACTCCCCTTCACGTTTCAATGGGCGCGGACGCTCTCCCAGTGAGATTTCCAATAACAACTGGAACTGCGAATGGCCATGCACTTTGGCGAAAAGATCGGAGTGCGATTGCGATGTGCGCGGGTTGATCTCCAGCAGGTAGATCTGCTCATCGGTCTGATTGTAGAAAAATTCGACGTTGAAACAGCAATCTTTCAGATCGATCTGTTCAATCGTTCTGCGTGTGATGTCCATCATGCGATACTGAATCTCGGTCGGCAACATTGACGGATATTGGTAGCGGTTAAAAGAGTTGCTATTCTCCTCGCGGATCGAGTCGACAATGCCGTAAGAGATGACCTCATTGTCATAGACATACCCTTCCAGGGTACACATATGACCCGACAATACCGACTCGGCAATGCACGAATCATCAGAATTGGAGATAATTCCCGGAATCCGCGATTTGCGCATCAAATTGCAAAATGGCTTGTAGATGCCGTCAACATTCTCTTTCATCTCCAGGCGATACTTTTCAAAATCAGCCTGTGAATTGATCCGGAAAGCGAGGTAGGAGCGGAACGATTTGATCGGCTTGATCCAGAACGGCGGTATCAGATTCAAACTGCTGTAGGCATCTTCATCGTGAGGGCTGAAACCGGTATAGCGGGGAATGTGATTAACAATAACCTTGCGCTGTTCATTACGGCTCCAGATCTTGTTTTCACACTTGAAAATACTGCGCACAGGAGGGCCATAGAGACCGTAACGGTTGGTCAGAATCGCAGCGATGATGGTTGCCGGAAAATCCCAGAAGGTGATGATTGCATCGGGTTCGACCTCTGACTCGCGGATAATGGCATCCGCTCGTTCCAATAGTTCGAGAGCGGGAATGTCTTCCGATGCCTTGAGTTCGTCATACGTCAGTGCCGGTAAAAAATTGATATTTTTACTGATAGGCAGCTCTTGCAATAGCTCGACGTTGAAATTATCGTAACCAACGACAAATACATTCTTCATCTTATTTTTCATTACGCCTCCTTCTGTAAATGGTGAATCTCTATTTAAACAAGCTGGCGCGGAATCGATTCATCCCACGACTTGCTGAAAACACGGATATCCCCCTCATAGGCATCGAGCATTGCCCGGATAACAAAGTGGGTGCGCGTCGAGGTCAGGGTGGTTTTGGTTTTGGTATAGATGCTCCAGTCGTTACGTTTAAAGTGGCGCTCATGGACAGCTTCTGCACGAACGGTGCCGTAGCGGTCATTGCAGTAGCTGAAGTGCTCACTGACATCCCGACCAATGGTCAGATTGAGATCGTGGAGAAGAATGCGCGCATCATTGCTGATGACATTCAGAGCGACATGATTGTTTGCCAGGTTGTGACTCACCGTCCAGTGGCGTTCCGCCGGTTTTAGCAGGGTTGACGGCGGAGGTGGATCAGCGACGCCGATGCCCAGCTGGCGCAATTGTGTATCTTCGGGCCGGGGTTTCCGCTCTGGCAGAATCAGCTTACAACCCGCAGTATAGAGGGTTAACCGCGCCGGTTCCGGAGCCGGCCATGCCAGCGGCCAGTAGGAGCTGGAGATCGCCAGGCGGATGCGGTTCCCGGCCGGGAATCGCTGCGCGATATCGTTAAGGCGCACTTTGACCCGGTAGCGTTGCCCCGGCACCAACTCTTGGGGTGCATCGTGGCCATCGCGATGGGTCAGGTTCAATACCCCGAAAGTAACCCGCGTGGCGCGATCATTGGGGGCGATGTCGGTCAGGCGGACCGCCACCATGGCAATCGGCTTGTCGGCGCTGATATCGAGCTCAACCTCGACGCCACCCAGAATCTCAATATCCTCTTCCAGTGGTGCGGTATCAAAGACCAGGGCGCCACCATCCTCCTCGCGTTGATCCCAGGGAAGATCGGTTGACTCGGCGTAGGAGCACCACTTGCCGGCAAACAGACCGACACTTAAGGGGCTTTGAATGGTAAGCTCCGTGGGCATTGCCACGGCCTTGTCAACATCGACCAACATCCCGGAAGTTAAATCGAATATTCTGTTTTTTATGGTTGCCGCCGGCCAGCAATCTTCACCCACCCAGCGTCCGGGGTGATTGGTTGTCAGTGGATTGGATGAATTCTGCATCCAGGCACGTAATTTTGGCTCTTCAGTCACACCGGTATCGATCCCCTTGAGCCACTTATCCAACCAGCGGACACATTCATCCAGAAAATTAATTGTCGGCCCGGGGCCCATATGGGGATATTTATGTCCCCAGGGGCCGACCAACCCTTTACAGGGAGCCTGCAGGTTCTCCAGCAGACGGAACACGGTATTGGTATAACCATCAGCCCAGCCACTGACTGCCAGCACCGGCACTTTGATAGCGCTGTAATCCTCGCACACCGAACCGTGTTTCCAGAAATCGTCATGATGCTGATGTTCCAGCCAGTTTTTCAACCAGAGGCCACTTCCCTCCAGCCGCTCGAGCCACATTTCACGCCACTTTTCACCGACAATTTCGGGGTCGGGTGGGCACGAATTGAAACCGAACATGGTTGATGCCCAGGAGAGGTTGTCGGTCAGCAGGCAGCCCCCCATATAGTGAACATCATCGGTATAGCGGCTGTCAGAAGAGCAAACCGAGATGACTGCTCCCAGCTCCGGCGGCTGTAGCGCCGCCAACTGCAGACCATTAAATCCGCCCCAGGAGAGACCGAACATTCCCACCTTGCCGGTGCACCACGGCTGTGCTGCGATCCACCTCAGCACATCAAGGCCGTCATCGAGCTCCTGCTGCAGATATTCATCGCGAAGGATCCCCTCCGAGTCACCGCTGCCGCGCAGATCGACCCGCACACCAGCGTACCCGTTACGCGCAAAATAGCCGTAATTCTGAGTGTCCCGGCCAAGCTTATGGTCGCGCTGGCGATAAGGGATATATTCAAGAATCGCCGGCACCGGATTTTGCTCGGCATCTGCTGGCAGCCAAATGCGCGCCGCAAGCCTGGTTCCATCGGCCAACGGGATCCACACATCTTCCAAGACCTCTGGATCCCGATCTATTTGCTTCTGTTGGGTCGACATAATATGGTACCTCCAAATATTCATTTTACTAACATAAGGCTTAAGGAACTTCAATGCGCCTTACAGAACCGGATTGTGGATTTTCCACAATCCGGTTCTGTAGACTGACTCACTGCACATGTGACGTGTAAAAACTATTTGCTATCTTCGCGGATAGTGTTGCAGAATGGATGCATACTTCTCCCAGTTCATCTTCCCCCATCTGACTGCTTAAATTCAACCATTTCCGTACTATTTTGATGACAAACTGATATTACCGTTTGATACCGTCAAAATTTTCACTTACTGCGCAATTCAGTGACGCTAATTGGAGTCGTAGCTGGTTGTAGTTGAAATTTTTTTGGTTATTTATCTGGATTATTAGAGAATTTCAGGTTTTTGTCAGATTTCGTGATTAGAATGACAACTGCTTGACTTTATTTTCTATTTTATACCACAGGTAGGGAACTCTAATGGAAAGAAAAGTACTGGTGATTGATGATGACGTCGGTTGTCTCGATGTTGCGGAAGAATACTTTTTGGATAAGGGCTTCTCTGTGACAGCCTCCCTCAGTGCCATCTGCCCAATGATAGAGCAGGGGGCAGCGACTTGTCCGCAACGCACTCCCGAATATGACATCATTTTTTCCGATAATAATATGCCTGGAATGAGAGGATTGGAACTTTTCGAGTATCAGAGACAGAGAGGATGCAAGCTTCCACCCCATCGCAAAGCTCTGATTTCTGGTGACTTGTCAGGGGATGATCAGAAGTTAGCAAAGGGGATGGGCTATCAAGTATTTCACAAACCCACTTCGCTTGATTCTATTGACCTCTGGGTTGATGAAGTTATGGACTAGTGTCGTGTCACCCATGAAGTGTCGGTACTTGCTTGATCTTTCTCACGGCAGATTCAAACTACCACCAAACCAAAAAGAGCCATTCCAACGAGGGATGGCTCTTTTTACTGTAAAAAAATGTAAGCGGCCCCAGAGCAACGGAGGGGGGTGCTGCTCCGGGGCCTTGAAAAGCCTTTGCAGGCTCCCCATAGTTCAATCATAAAACTCTTATGACCGACTGTCAACTGGTGCCGAGAAATAAATTGTCAGCAAAAAAAAGCTGAAAATCATTCTTGAAATGATCGAAATCGTATGTAAAGCTCAACAGGTCTGAGATATCAGGTTTTTATCTCTGTCTAATCCTCTTTTATCAACCTGTGTATGTCGCGGTTTAACGTTGATATCGGGCAACCTGGAGTTATTGATGAGCCCTGAATACGTTTATACTATTGGTATTGCTGTTGCGGTTGTTTTGGCTCTGCTCTGGTCATTTGTTCTGGATAAACAGAAACCGCCGAGCGTAAAAGAATTTATCGCTAAATTGATTGCCAGGGCATTATTTTTTATTGCCTTGTTTGCAATTTTCATGGGGTTTCTTTCGCTGGCTTTTGATTTGTTTCGCTGATTCTCTGCACATTGTCGAGAGTTGAGTTGGTGTGAATAACAGTGAAAGGCTCGCCAGTTATTGCGCGAGCCTTCTGTCTTGTGTTTGAAACTCCCTGTTCACGGGATTATCCGGAACCTTGCAGTGCCGGATTCATGGAAAACCTCCTCAACTGCGCTGTTTCGTCTTCGATAGGCATTCCTCCTTTCCTGCTGAGATTAATTATAGCGCTGTTTTGAATTTATTCAACCGGGAGCTCCAACACGGTTATCCCCCAGCGTGAGAATAGATTGGTCCTTATATGAAAAAGCGTTTTTTAAAGATTGTGATAACCACTTTGGCTGGTGCTTTGTTGGGTTCATTACTCGGATACCTCGGGCAATGTGCCGGCAGTACCTGAGGTGCAACCTCCAGTCCCTGGTCAGGGACACTTTTTGGAATGGTGGTTGGTTTTATTTTAGGGTGTTTGCCTGGAGAAAAAACCAAGTAACGGGTTATTCTTCTACAAACGCCTCGTCATTCGCAGAAAATCTGGTAATCTTGCAGGTAAGCGATGCATAACACTTTTCTTCTTCCAAAAAGATAAGGAGCGCAGCCATGACAGAGAATAACCAGGACAAAAATCAGCAGGAAGAGGTCAGCTTGTATGAAAAAATTATTTCACGTACTGAGGAACTGCTCGGAGACCGGCGTAAAAGTCTGGATGAAGCATTAAAACGGGCCGGGGAAGAATTTACATCTGCTGGCCATTTTACTCGGGAACAGGCTGAAAAGGTTTCATCTTTTATCAAGCGCGATATTCAGCATACTGTCGATAATGCCGAAAAGGGCAGGGAAACTGTCAAACAGGCGGTTGCCCCTAAAAGGGTTGTTGTTGGTGCCCACAGTTTTTTTTCTAAAATTCTCTCGAATACTGCTGAAACATTAAGTGGTTGGGCTACTAAAACTGAGCAACATCTTGAGTTTAAAACAGGTGAAGTGACGAGCCCAGGATCCTTGACCTGTAAAAACTGCGGAGAAGTTATCCATTTGAAAAGTACTGCGAAGATTCCCCCGTGTCCAAAATGCCATCAATCTGTTTATCGTAAATCTTATTGATTCATAGTGGAGCTTCGTTGTAACTTTTCGCATCAATGCCTCTTGTCTAAAGATGCAGTTTTCTATATATTTCCAGATTCTGCAGCTAAAAAAATTAAATGGGAGTGTTTTGTATGGGGTTTTTGAGTCGTTTTTTTACGCAAGAAGAAAAAGAAGTTCAGGGTCAAGCTCCACCTGATGTATTGCCGCTGAGGAATGATCTTTGCTGGTGTGATAGTGGTTTGAAATATAAGAAGTGTCACCTCGAACAGGATCAGGTTTACCTGAAAAAAAAGCGGCTGAAAGAGTTTGCGGCCAAGAAGGCGTGCAGCCCGGTTTTTGGCTGAGCTCCCAGGCGCTGAAACCCGGTTCGGGTTTCCATATAAATATTCAGTATTTCTAAATTTTTTTACCGGGGGCGAATCCGAATTTGCCCCTACACTTTTTTTATCCCCCCAAAATTAATACAGGGTCCCTATGTCAATGATACTACCTGCAGTTGCTCTTATCGGCGGGTTAATTCTGCTGGTCTGGAGTGCAGATCGCTTTGTTGACGGGGCCGCTGTGACTGCCCGGTATGCCGGAATGCCGCATTTGCTGATTGGGATGGTGGTGATCGGTTTTGGCACATCCGCTCCAGAGATGGTTATTTCTGCCATTTCTGCCTTGCAAGGTAATCCTGGTCTGGCTCTTGGGAATGCCTATGGCTCAAATATATCCAACATCGCTCTGATTCTTGGAGTGACTGCATTGATCTCCCCTGTAACGCTGAAATCGAGTGTCCTGCGCAGGGAATTACCGGTTTTGCTTGCGGTGACATTTCTCGGAGCCGCTCTTTTGCTTGACCTTCATCTCAGCCGAATTGATGCCTGGATCTTACTAAGCGTTTTTTCCATGATTATGGGTTGGTCGATCTGGCTTGCCTTACGGCAACGGCGTGACACCCTGGCCGTTGATGTCGACGTTATGTTGGAAGAGAATCCAATGTCGTTACAAACTGCTCTTATGTGGCTGTTGGTTGGCATGATTCTGTTGGTTGTCAGCTCGCGGATTCTTGTCTGGGGGGCGGTTGAAATTGCCCGGGGGTTTGGTGTCAGTGATCTGATTATCGGTTTAACAGTGGTTGCTATTGGAACCTCTTTACCTGAATTAGCTTCTACATTGGCGGCAGTCCGGAAGGGCGAGCATGATTTGGCTATCGGAAACGTTATCGGTTCTAATTTCTTCAATACATTAGCAGTGGTGGGGATTGCCGGAGCGATACACCCGCTGGATGTTGGCGCGGAAATTTTGTATCGCGATTGTTTGCTGATGGGGATTTTGACCGTGGCGTTGTTTCTGGTGCGCGTTGGTGGCAATGGCAAAAAACAAATTTCTCGCGTTGAAGGCCTCCTCTTATTGACTATCTACCTTGGGTATTCTGGCTATCTGATTTTTAAAGTTCTTGGATTTGTTTAGTTGTAAAGGAGATTGTGACGTCTCTATTGCTAATGATTTCGTTTGTTCAATCTGTTTTATTACGACCTGTTGACCTCTATCCCCCCATCTGTCCGTAGTTGTTTTAAATCTATTTAAGTCTTATCAAAAATACTGACGAGCTGGGTTGACATTTGGCCTGCGGTGAATGTTATTCTTTGATCATGGATATTAAAAGAATAATAGACGATATAGACTATCAGATACTGGACATCCTTCAGGAAAAAGCGCGTATTCCAAATGCTGAAGTTTCCCGGCAGGTTGGGATGGCACCTTCTGCGGTTTTGGAACGGATTCGTAAGCTTGAGGATCGTGCCATAATAGAAGGCTATGAGGTGCGTTTGAATCCTCAACCTTTCAATCAGGGGTTGATGGCATTTGTCCAGGTGACAGTCCAATCAACCTGTCATGCTGATCTGGAGACCGCGTTATCAACCGTTACCGGCGTTCAGGATGTCCATCAGGTTGCAGGGACAGATGGTTATCTGCTCAAGTTGCGGGTCGCCGATAACGCTGAGCTGGGAAGGGTTCTCGCTGATGAAATCTGTCCTCTCGACGGGGTGCAGCAGACGCAAACCAGTATCGTTCTGAATACAATCAAAGAGACCAGAAAAATAGATTTAAACCGCTTGTCATCATAATTCAAGGAGTTAGCTCATGCCCATGTCACAGAGTTTTAAAGATCGCCTTTTCCCCATCGCAGAACAACTGGTTGAACACTATGGTAGTCCTTTTCATATTTACGATGAGGTTGGTATTCGTGAAACGGGAGAGAATTTAAAAAAGCTCTTTTCCGGTGTTGAAGGGTTTCGTGAATATTACGCAGTGAAAGCTCTCCCCAATCCTGACATCCTCAAGTTGATGTTGGATATGGGGTTTGGTTTCGATTGTAGCTCTATCGGAGAGCTTGTATTGAGTCGTCAGGTTGGTGCTCGTGGTGAGGATATTATGTTTACCTCGAACAATACTGATCAAAATGAGTTCAAAGTTGCGGCAGAGGAGGGCGGTTGTGTCCTTAATCTGGATGATATTTCGTTGATCGAAAAGGTTCCCGATTTTCCTGAATTGATCTGCTTCCGCTACAATCCGGGACCACGGCGTACCGGGAATGTCATCATCGGTAATCCTGTCGAGGCCAAATATGGCTTGAGTCATGAACAAGTTATTGACGCATATCGTCTGGCCCAACAACGGGGTGCCAAACGGTTTGGTCTGCATACCATGGTGGCTTCGAATGAGCTCGATTACACCTATATGGTCGAAACAGCCAGGATGGTGCTGGATATCTCCGAGCTGGTTGAGTCTGAGCTGGGGATAAAGTTTGAGTTCGTCAATATCGGGGGCGGTATCGGTATCCCCTATCATCCAGATCAAGCACCCCTGGATATCGATTCGATGGCTGCTGAGATAGAAGAATTATTTAACGCATTCCGGGACAAGCATGCTTATGTTCCTCGCATGTATATGGAAAGTGGCCGTTTTATGACGGGCCCTCACGGATGCCTGGTGACGTCTGCCATCAATCATAAAGATATTTACCGTAACTATATCGGGGTTGATGCCTGTATGTCGGCATTGATGCGACCAGCGATGTATGATGCTTATCACCATATCGATGTGGTTGGCAAAGAGGATGTTGTCAGGGATCAGATCTATGATGTCGCCGGGTCGCTTTGTGAAAATAATGATAAGTTTGCGGTTCAGCGTGAGCTACCTGAAATTGACGGGGGAGATATCCTTGTCATTCACGATACCGGAGCGCATGGACATGCGATGGGGTTCCAGTACAATGCCAAATTGCGGACCAAGGAATTGTTGTTACGGGCTGACGGATCGGTGGATCTGATTCGGCGCGAAGAGACGCTCGACGATTATTTTGCGACCTTGAACTTTAGCGAAGATCAGTTTCACCCCAACCAGAGCAAGGGGTAAAATTGTCTGGCCGAAAGCAGTGCAAGGCAAATACGATTATTTCACCATTAACGGTTGAAACCATGGTTAATGGTGGTGCTGGTTTGGCACGTCACGAGGGGCGGGTGGTTTTTATCCCCCATTCGGCAGTTGGCGATATCGTCAGCTGCCGGGTGACGAAAACGAAAAAGAATTTTGTCGAAGCCGAAATCTGTGAATTGTTGCAGCCGTCCCCGCAACGCCAACGAACTGAGTGTCCGGTCGCAGGGATTTGTGGAGGTTGTCAATGGCAGCACCTTCCCTATTCGGAACAGTTGCGTTGGAAAGAGTCCCTGTTCCGGGAATCACTGCTTCGGCAATGTGGGGTTGAAGCCGCGAAAATATTACCCATTGTCCCCGCGCCTGATCAGTGGAACTATCGTAGCCGGGTGCAGGTAAAATGTTGCACTACCAAAGCCGGGTTTGAGACTGGCTTTTATCGACCGAAAAGTCACTCTGTTGTCTCGGTTGGTCAATGTCCTGTCATCGCTGCTGCTTTGAATTTGCTTCTGGCTCAATTGCGCAATATTATCAATCGCACTATTTATGCCAAGCATATTGCGCAGATCGATCTTGCCGTGGATGACAACGATCGCTGTTCAGCGGTGATTTATTATTCGGGTCAGAACATTGATACACTCGCTGCTTTGTTACGTGGTGAAAATCTGGCTGCTGATCTTTTCATTCAGACCGGACCCAAAAACCAATTGACAAATATCCAGGGGGAAGGGGCGCTGCAAATTGCTGTCGACCATCCGCCATTGAAATTAGGTTATGCGGTTGGTGGTTTTGCTCAGATTAACCTGGAACAAAACCGGACTGTGGTGGAAATGATTTTAAAACTGGCCAATTTGACCGGTCGTGAACAGGTTTTGGATCTATACTGCGGAATGGGGAATTTTTCCCTCCCTGTGGCCAGACGAGCAGCGCAGGTGGTTGGAATTGAAGAATCGCCTGTTTCTATCTCGATGGCTCGAGAAAATCGATCTCGAAATAAGATCGAAAATGTTGAATTTTATCGTCAGGCGGCCGAAGGTGCATTGAGTCATTTCTCCCGGCAGACTCGTCTCGATATTCTCCTTCTCGATCCCCCGCGCAGCGGGGCTGTTGGCACGATGAAGGGGTTGATCAAAACACCTGTCGATCAGGTGATATATGTCTCTTGCGATCCGCAAACTCTGGCCCGTGATTTAAAATTGCTGATCGACGGTGGTTATGAGCTGATTTCCAGCCAGCCCATCGATATGTTCCCACAAACACACCATTGTGAAAGTGTCACTTTGCTGCACTATCGACATTGACGATTTGCTCTATTTATGTGCATCTTATCATTGTGCTGCCTTGTTTTTGTGCACAATTCAGTCCTGCACCGGGAGTTAATCCCTAAGCACACGCCTATCCAGTTGAAAATAAAAGATAATTTATTTTATTACCATGCTGGCCTGCTCCTTGCTATTATGTCTGGAGTACTTGGATTCTAAAGTTTATTAAAAAGGAGGAACTTCGATGCGGAAAGTAGAAGCAATCATTAAGCCATTTAAACTTGATGAGGTGAAGGAAGCTTTGAACGAAATCGGCATTCAGGGGATAACAGTGAGTGAAGTGAAGGGTTTTGGCCGCCAGAAAGGGCATACCGAACTTTATCGTGGTGCTGAGTATGTTGTTGATTTTATCCCGAAAATCAAAATGGAAATCATTGTCTCTGATGAGATTGTCTCACAAGTTGTCGATACGGTTGCTGAAGCAGCGCAAACCGGTCGTATTGGTGACGGCAAAATATTTGTGACCCCGATTGATGAAATTGTGCGGATCCGTACGGGTGAACGTGGCGAGGATGCCATCTAATCTGGATTTCCCGCAGCTTGCTGCGTTAATCACATGCAGGGAGGGCACCGCCTACCTGTTGAGTGCCACGACATCGTAGACACTTTTTAGTGCCAGGACATCGTGAACTCAACCGAATATTTTAGCGAATTTTGTAATCAAATTCTTCAATCTGAACTTTGTCCAGATAGAGTTTCAACCTTTGTTCTTTGACATCGATAGTAGCCACCACGTATTCGAGCTTTGCTTCC
>LLYT01000100.1 GCA_002049545.1 Deltaproteobacteria bacterium tcs-42
TTTTGTAACTGTTCAGCAATGCCTTGAGGCACCCATTCCAAGGGCCACTTTGCGCCGTCCATGGCCGTTCGACTGTCGCCGTCCGTGGCGACAGACGCCCTTTCATTGGGTACCACAAGCCCCTATCAGTCGTGGTGGTGAATAGTTACCCGATTTTTTAACAGAAAGATCGCTCCTATCTTCTGCAGATCAGAAAAACTCCGGCTAAGAGCAGTGCCACTCCAAACATCCGTTTAAAATCCATGGCAATGCCGCGCATACCGAACACACCATAGTGGTCCAGAACCAATCCGGCGATCAACTGTGAGACAATTGTTAAAGCCAGGACCGCTGTTGTGCCGATACGCGGCACCCCGACAATTGTCATCGTCACAAAGAAGGCACCAAACAGACCACCGGTTAACTGCCACCAGTCTGCTTCAGGAATGCGCCGAAAACTCCCCTGTCCACTGGCCAGTGAAACGAGCAGAAGAATCAGAGTTCCAACCGCAAAAGAAACGGTAGCCGCTTGGAGAAAGCCGGTTTTTTCTGCCAATCGTGCATTGATTGATGGTTGTACCGCAACGGCAACCCCACCAATGACCATAAGGACAATAAGAATCAGGTTTGACATCAGCTTGTTTCACTCTGCTTTTGGCAGTCGAGACAAAAAGGGGATTCTGGGCGTACATTCAGGCGGGAATAACCTATGGGTTCCTCACAACGACGACACTCCCCGTAACGCCCCTGCTTGATCGCAAGTAATGCCGCTTCGATCAAAACCAGACGGCGCTGATGCCCGGTTCTATTGGCCCTGGCCATAGCCTGTTGCTGTAATGCATCCATTCTGAATAACCGTCCAATCGGTTGCTCCAGATCAACAACCTGACTGCTGGCGGACGATTCTTCCAGCAGCCCCCCTAACTCAGCCTGCAAAGCCAATAATTTGTTGTGCAGCTCTCTCTGTTGAGCTGCTGTTAACTCATCCATCAAGCAGTTCGCTGACGGACCAGCTTCGATACAGCCTTGAATCCATCTGTGCCGGCCACCTTAACCAGCTGAAAAAGAGCCGTTTCGGTGGTGGTGATAACCGCGCCAGCTTGAGAGGCTGTCCTGATTGCATTATCGTAGTCACTTTTAAAACGTGAAGTGATTGCATCGCTTACCAGATGGACAATATAACCACGCTCCAGCAGATCAAGAACCGTCTGCAAAACACAAACATGACTTTCCATCCCAGCGATCAAAACCTGCTTTGCACCGGTTTTTTCCAGAGCGGCGATAAAAGTCTCTTCACCGCAACAGCTGAAAGCCATTTTTTCGATACACTGTTGGTCCGTTGCGCCGTTCAATTCGGTAACCGTGTGGCCAAGCCCTTTTGAATACTGCTCCGTAGCAATAATCGGCAGATCGAGAGCTTTAAAACCCTCTATCAACAAATTTGTATGTAAAATCAGTTCGCCATACAACTCCTGATTCATCGCCGGAGCCAGTTTCTCCTGAACATCAATCACGACCAGAACGGCTCTTTCACCATCAAGCCAGAATTTATCTTTTATTTCAGCCACTTTTTCCTCCTCAAGGTCAATTTTAAGTTCTATTCCGTAAAATCCGCATAATCAGGACGCCGAGAATTGAAAGCAACAAGCCGACACATACAAACAGGTATCCTAAAGTATGCCCTTCACCCCAACCCAGGAAATCTTTCCCCTTCATGAAAAGTATCATGGCCACGCCACCAAAAGTGAGAACCCCGCCAATAATATAGGATGTGAAAGCGATCAGTGGCCAGATCAAATCTTTGAATGTCATTCTTCCGCCTCAACAACAAAGGGGCTACCAAGTGGCAGCCCCTTTATTACCGTTAAAAAAGACTCAATTAAAAGTGGTGCCCGCCAAAGACGAAAGCATAAATCATCAATGCGGTTAATGCTACCCCTATCAATACGGCAGTAAAACCGAATCCCTTGAGGATGAAATCATAGAGGGCACCGCTCGACTCCTCAACCTCATATTTTTCAAGGATTCCCTCTTCTTCATAACGTTTCCACTGATCACCACGCTCTTCAACAAACTCTTCCTTCGGCAGTTCACCATTGAAGATAACAAAGTCCATCGGAAACTTTTCCGGCCGTCCGTGGGTATTGAAAAAATGGACGGTAAAAATAAATCCGGTCGCCAGTAACGCTTCATCAGAGTGGATGATTGTCGCTACATTGAAAACCCATCCCGGTAAAGCTGCACCAAAAAACTCGGGGAACCAGAGCATCAGACCGGATCCACCGATGGCGAACATACCCCAGAATACCGCAATAAAATCAAACTTCTCCCAGTACGTCCAACGATCAAATGTCGGCTTCGGTCCGAGGAACAAGAACCAACGCACCATGGCGGTAACATCACTGATATCACGCAAGTTCGGGCAGAGGGATTCAGGTCCAAACAGTCTCTGGAAAAATTCTGCCGGGTACTGCAGCTTATAAAACAAGAACTTGGCACTCATAAACAATGCCATACCAAAATAGGTGAACGTAATAGCCGCACCAACGCGATGCAAGAGTGCAGCATTCGGTGCCCCACCGAGAAAGTCCATCAACACAACAGCCCATGCCTGGTCGGCAAACTTCAATGGCAATCCAGTCAGCGACAGCAGTAGGAAGCTGGTTATGACCAGCAGGTGCATGAAGATATGGATCTTGGTAAAGCGACGGTAGATCTTATGCGGATTCTCAATATGGTGGAGATGGGCTCCCGCAGCAAGGGCCTTCTTCTTTTCGTTGTTTTCGATAAAGCCACGGAACATCCACATTAAAGAGTGGAACCAGAAAACGCCGAAAGTTCCAACCAACAGTAATGTCATCGCGATGTATGTAAAATAAAGAATCGGATAATTTTGCCGATCGGTCATATCACCATGAGAATAGAACTTGACAAACTGACTCGATGCATTTTCATGACATTCGGCACAAGCAACAATCAGATTATCGGGGCTGAGACTTGAAGCAGGATCTTCGTTTGGCAAGACCTGATGTGCGGTATGACAATCGGCGCAACCGGCCACTTTTTCAGGGTAACCAAGGTGAAAATTTTTGCCGTGATAACTGTGCAGGTATGTTTCAACCGCGACAGGAAAGACATGATTTCTGTGCATCATCTCTTCATCAGCGTGACAGGTCATGCACGGCTCAGTACGGAAGCTTGCCCTTTCCCGTGGATCCATCTCTTCGATCGACTTAATTGAATGAAGACTGTGACAATCGATACATGCCGCCGAATCCATATTCCCCTCTGCTACCCCCTTGGCATGGATTGAAATATGGTATTCGTCAGCAGCTGTCCCATGGCAGGAAGTACACGTTTCATTGGCGCGCTGCTTGTCTCCGTTCCATGCTGTCAATTCATGGATATCATCGTGACAGGAGGTACAGGTCATATTGATATTGACGTGATCAAACTGATGGACACTATCAAAGGTCTCTTTGAATTCCTGTTTATGGCAGCGAGCACAGTCAACAGGGTCGGGCATGAGTTCGCCCTCCATGTGGGCATCGAGATCTGTCAACTCAATATGACATGCAACACAACCGTTGGCACCGTGAACCGAGGCAGCGAAATCTTCAGCAGAAGTCACATCATCATGGCACATCAGGCAATCTTCGACTCCCCCGGCAATCGCCTGCGCCCCCCACAACAAAGACAACAAAAGTACAGAATAAAACAGGAACTTACGCATTGAACCTCTCCTTAATATAAATATCCTTCGAGCAATAATTGCCAGGTAATTCCGCGAGAAAAGTTATGACATTTTCATAACCAGGGCTGTTTGAGTGGCATCAACCAACCTGAATCTTCTCCCTCTCAAAAGTCGAATTCCGGAATCTGGTAGTGTATATTTTTATCATACAGAGCAGACACTACCTTTATCATTATTTTAATGCAACAAAAAACCCCTGTTTTCCTGGAGGGAATAGAGACATAGTAAGACATAGTAATTTTGCAGTAATCTCGGGGCTGTCCCGAAAGTTTACAAGCGATGAAACTGTGGAAGTTTGCAGCGTACAGATACAAAAAAGGCGGCTCCCAATGGAGTCGCCTTTTTTGTTGAAAATGTAAAGTGCAGATTACTTGGTCAGAAGCCCAAGAACTTGCTCAGTGAAAGGGTTGGCAAACAGAATGATCATAGCGACAACGAAAACATAAATCGCCAGGGACTCGATCATTGCCAGACCAATCATCATAGTTGTCAAAATTTTACCGGAAGCACCTGGATTGCGAGCAACGCCTTCACAAGCGGCTCTAATAGCAATACCTTGACCAATACCGGTACCAACAGAACCCAGACCCATACCAAGACCCGCAGCGAGCATACACCATGCAAAAAATTCCATCTTTTGTTCTCCTTTTTTCCTGTTTTATTGTTCCTATATTTTATAGGACTGGCCTTTCACCCCTGTGAAAGGCATAAATTTTATAAAAGTTACCCAGCTTTTTCGCCCTGCCCTCAGCCTAAAAAGCTTGAGCCCGAGAGCCTGCCGTTAATGTGCTTCTTCCAGCGCTCCAGCAACATAAATCATTGCCAGCAAAGTAAAAACAAAGGTCTGAATGAAGGCAATCAACACACCCATCAGCATCATCGGAATGGGCAGGAACAGCGGAACCAATGCGAGGAAGATCATCAGCACGATTTCGTGGCCATACATGTTACCGAAAAGACGTAATGTCAGGGAGAGTGGACGAGCGATGTGACCGATAATCTCGATAACAAACATCAAAGGAGCCAACCAGATAATCGGCCCCATAAAATGTTTGAAATAACCGATTCCATGTTTTTTAAAACCAACCACGTGGGTCAACACAAATACAGTCAGCGCTAACGCGGCGTTGGTATTCAAATTTGCTGTCGGAGGATAAAATCCGGGAACCAGCCCGATCAGGTTACAGACAAGGATAAACAAGGCAAAGGTCGCAATCAGCGGGAAGTAGGCTTTTCCCTCTTTACCCATGGTTTCCTCTATTAATCCATCGATACCGGTCACAACAACTTCCATCAGATTCTGCACGCCGGAAGGAACCATGGTTATTGACCGCGATGCTAAAAAAGCCACCAGAATCAACAATGCCATCACAAACCAGGTATAAGTGACATGCTCTCCAATATGCAGGTGCAACTGTTGTTCAATCCACTGCAAAAATAAAAATGGATGGGTCATGAGTCAAGCTCTCCTATTTATTTTTTTAACCTTAATAAAGCCGCTTGGCGGTTGTGATAATGAGATTCAGAACAACCACCGACAACCCGACAACCAATGCCAAAGGATGAACTTCACCTCGCACCAGTAACAAGTAAATCGAGCTGGCAATAAATACCAGTCGAAACAGATAGTTCCGTTTAAAACCTTTTTCCGCCGCCAGCTGTGGATCACCCAACAGCTTAAACAACGAACGCCCCAGCCAGCGATAATTGATGATAACCAGAACTCCGCCAGCCAGCACTCCCATAGTGACCGATAGTGATTGCCAGTACAAGCTGAGCAATACCAGCACAAGGAGAATGATCCAGTTACGGCGGGCCATTTCTGCCAACAGTTGATCATCCTGCTGGGTCATGATTCTTTGCCGGGCTGCTCTTCTTCCAGTTCCTGACGTTTCAGTTCCCGCGTGGTCAGAATATAGACGTTTCGAAACCCTGAAATGACACCAATCAGCAGCATGACCAAGGTCAACAAAGGACTTGTCTCCAGCCACCGATCAAGGTAAACCCCCATTGCCAGACCGATCAGGATCGAAGCAACCAGAGAAATTCCAACACTCGACAGGAAACCGAGACTTTTATATAATTGACGTTTATCTTCAGCCATTTGGAGGTGTCACCAACGGGAAAACTGCCGTAAAAGCGGCCCTTAAGTACCACAAGGACAGCAAAATAGTCAAGACCGATTTTTCAAATGGCTCCGTCACAACATGATGAAAATGGCCATATCCCCCTTTTTCGGATAAAAAAACGCCTCAGGAAATCCCGAGGCGCATGACATAATTGTATAGTAATCAGCTTATAACTATTCACCACCACTACTGATAGGGGCTTGTGGTACCCATGGAAAGGGCGTCTGTCGCCACGGACGGCGACAGT
>LLYT01000101.1 GCA_002049545.1 Deltaproteobacteria bacterium tcs-42
CTTCTCCCGCCCGCCTCACGACGTAGCGAGTTACTTACCTCCGGCAACCCCGTTCGATGGGTGCGACGGGGAGGTGCTACCCGGAGTGATAATCCTGATGTTGGCCTCCTATGTCTCTCACGGTTACACAGGGACGGACTGTCACCGTCACTGAGGGAAACGGGCTGCGAGTCGCCCGTTACGTAATCCGTAAACATCTGGGACAGCCCCCGATCGGTCTGGGGACAGTCCCGAGTTTACTCCGTTGTAGCGTTAAAATTCGGGTGACAGTTTTTTGGCAAATATAGTTAAAAAAACTACATCAAATTGAAGAGATTCAAGAATCGTTCCGGAAGTGAAGAAAATTCTCCCTGAAGAATTTTTGCGACGACACCAATGGTCAAGCCCATGACGATAAATGAGATGCCGATGTTAAGGGGAAAGGAGACCATGAATACTTGCAGCTGGGGGAAAACCCGCGACATGATTCCAAGGGTCAGGGTCGATAAAATCAAAAGGGCCAGGATCGGCGCAACCAGACGGATACTCAAGATGAGGGAGTGATTTGCCACCTCGACAATCATCGGGATGGCTCCTCCAGAGAGAGTCAGACTTCCCGGTGGCAGCATTTCGAAGGAGGCGACAATCGCTTCTAGAAACAGATGGTGAACATCGAGGGAAAGAAACAACAGAATAGCAAATATTCCCTGAAACTGGGAGATCAGGGCAACCTGAGCCTGAGTGGTCGGATCAAACACATTGGCGGCAGCAAACCCCATCTGGTAACCGATCAACGAACCGGCAAATTCTGCCGCCATGAATACCAGTTGCGCCAAAAACCCAACCAGCAGACCAAGAATGACTTCAGCTGAGATCAACAAACCGAGTTCAAGAGGGGATAAACTCTGTGCCGGGATAAAATCCTTGACGATCGGGTAAGTCAACATCGCAAACATGAAAGCAACGCCGAGCCTTAACTGTGGTGGAATCTGCGCGCCACTGAACACTGGAATCGCAGCGAACATCGCCGCTACCCGTGCCAGGCAGATCAGGAACCCCTGAATTAACGGCAGAGAAAATTCCGGTAGAGCCATGCGTCACGATCCCGATTATTGGCCAACAGTCGGCAATTGATTGAAGATTGAGATCAAAAAAGCGGTCGCTTTTTGCAAAATCCAGGGGGCAAAAATCAGCAAAGTGACAAACACCCCGACGATCTTTGGAATGAAGGTCATGGTCTGTTCGTTAATCTGGGTCGCCGCCTGAAAGATACTGATCACCAGACCGATACCAAGTGCGGCAATTAACATTGGAGCGGCACACATCAGGGTCGTTTCAATGGCGTGTCGTGCGATACTGACAACATATTCAGGAGTCATAAGAAATCCTCAGGTTGATAGGCGAAAGGTTGGCAGGCTGAAGGCTCTCAGCTTGAACTCTGAACACCTTCAGCCGAATAACCATCAGTCCGCTTTTGCCCCTTTTATCCAAAACTTTGTACCAGTGAACCAATCAGCAACGACCATCCATCGACCAAGACAAACAGGAGAATTTTGAACGGTAGTGAAATAATGATCGGTGGCAGCATCATCATCCCCATCGACATCAGAATCGAAGCGACAATCATATCGACCATCAGAAAGGGGACAAACAGGAGAAAACCCATCTGAAAGGCCCGTTTCAATTCTGACAACATAAACGCTGGAATCAGTGTCAACATTGAGATATCGGTTTGATTCTCCGGTTGTGGCGATTTTGAGATATCGACCAGCAATTGCAGATCTTTCTCACCGACCTGAGAAAACATAAATTGACGCATCGGCTGCAGTGCTGCTTCGAGTGCCTGCATCTGACTTATTTCTTCATCCAGATAGGGCTGTAACGCCTGTTCATTGATCTGGTTGAAAACCGGAGCCATAACAAAAAAGGTTAAAAATAGTGCCAGCCCAATAACAATCTGATTGGAGGGAGCCGATTGGGTTCCCATAGCCTGGCGTACGAATGACAAAACTATGACGATTCGGGTGAAGCCGGTTGTCATCAACAGGATCGCCGGGGCAACCGAAAGGATCGTCAGTACAACCAGAATTTGCAGGGCAGTAGAAACCTCTCCCGGATCGGTCGCCTCGCCGATACCGAGAGTAATTGTCGGCAAACCTTCAGCGTATGCACCGAGTGGAAGAAGCAAGCACAGTAACAGGAATGCAAACTTCAATCTCATCAGCGATCCTCTTCCACTTGCTGCAATGTTGCAGCAAACTTGTCATTCGATGACAGCTGACTCAAGTATTCAATGCGGTCATGACTCAATCCAAGAAGCATCTCTTCGCCACGAACTTTAACCACACAGAGAAATTTTCTCCCTCCCAGGGGGCGGGTTTCAATCACTTGAATCAAACCATTTTTTTTCTGTGGCAATACGCCAAAACCTTTGCGACTGGCTGCATAGAATAACAACAGAATGCCAATAACAACGGCCAGCGCAGCAACCATTTTCAATGAAGATCCAAGCAAACTTGGTTCAGCAATGGTATCGGCTGCAAAGGCTGACGGTGCAAAAAAGAGGAATGGCAGAATCGACAGACGCATAGTTATCCCAAATTCTCAATCCGCTCTGAAGGGCTGACCACATCGGTCAACCTCAGGCCGAATTTTTCATTGACAACAACCGCTTCACCTCGAGCGATCAGGCGTGCATTGACGTAAAGATCCAATGGTTCGCCCGCCAGTTTATCAAGCTCAACAAGGGATCCTTCCTGTAGTTGCAACAGATCACGAACCAGAATACGGGAGCGGCCAACTTCGACCGAAACTTCCAGAGGAATATCAAGCAGCAGCTCAATGCCGCGCTCATCAAAGCCCCCTTTGGTTTCAACTGCTTCCGTCGGTTGTCCATTTTCCTGATTTATATCACTCATTATCTATCCTCCGTTGGGAATCCGTCCCATAACACGAATTGCCTTTTTACCGCCCTGAACACCGGCCATGCCGAGAAATTTTGGACGTTTTTCTATCATAACTTGCAGCGGGGTGTCGGGCTTGCAACCAAGATCAATAACATCCCCAACCTGAAAATTGAGGATGTCACGAACCCGTAGCGATAACGTTGCCAGCTGAGCTTCAATTTCAACGTCCATATGGTCCAGCTCCTGACAAACCAGTGATCGCCATTTACTATTTTGCACCGCACTGGCCGGAACGGCTTTAATCTGCTGTTTCTTTTGCAATGGTTCTAATGCGGTATGGGGAATAACGAGAGTGATATCCCCTTCAAGGCTATCGATAGAGACCTTGAAACGCGCCGCGACAACGCCAACTTCGGGACTGACAAAATTAAGTAGCCGCAAATTACTGACCACTTCAACCAGAGACGATTGGATTTCCTGCAGCTGGAAAAAACCTTTATCCAACTCAGGACAACCCGCACTGATCACGTCGCGAATCACATTCAGCTCAATAGCGCTCATGCCACGACTGGGAACCGAAGTCTGATCGTCCGAGGATCCACCCAACACCATTTCGACCAGAGAGAAAGAGAGTTGCTCATCAAAAATCAGCAAACCGCCACCATTGAGAGGTTCCAATTGCAATACGCCGATAGCTCCACGCCCCGACAACCGCTGTAACAGAGCATCAAAAGACATCGACTCCATCGCTTCGAGCTTGATATGTGCTGCACGCTGAAAACGTGTTGATAAAGACAGAGCATAGTTCCGGGCAAAACTATCGAGAATCAGATCATAATTTTTGAGTTTCCAGCCGTCGGGGCCGTCTGCCCGAAACAGGTTACAGGTTTCTGCCGCAGAAACTCCGCTGGCACCAGCTCCTGAATCGGTTTCTGCACCAACCGAATCGATATCGATGTCACCATGTTTGACCGCTGACAGCAGGTCGGCAATCTCATCTTTACTGAGTATCTTTTCCACGTAAGAAGCCCTTTATTGGACAACAAAATCGGTAAAATAGATCCGCTTGACCTTACCTTTGAGCAGAATACTATTGACTTTATTAATCAATTCCGCCCGCAATTGAATCTTTCCCTGCAAATCATTCAACTCGCCAAAGCTTTTATTGCCGATCAGCAACAGGATGGCATCTTTAATCTGTGGCATGCGCTGATTAATTTCCATCGACGCTTCTTCACTATCAACTTCAATCGTAATCGTGGCCTTGAGATAGCGACTTTGCTCATCATCCCGAATATTAACGATAAAACTGTCAATATTGACCATCGGGCCAACCTGCTTTGCCTGTTTTTCCAGTTCAGCCTGCTCTTGTTCCGGTGAAATTTTTTCCTCTTCTTCGCCACCCATAAAGAAAAAATAGCCCGCGCCGCCACCAATCAGAAGAACCAGAACTGCGACAATAATAATGATCAACTTCTTTTTTGATCCCCCACCCTCTTCAGATTCTGCAGCCGCTTCTTTTTTTGCCATCGATTTGCCCTTCCTTGTTTATTTCAAAACCTATTTATAATGCTTTCGCAAAAACTCATGGGATGGCGACGCCATCATTTATACCCTAAAATGGAGATTGATCTTTTGCGTCCAACAGATAGGGGAGCTCCTGATTGGGATCCCCCTGGCTCTCCAGCACAAATTCAACCCGGCGATTCAATGCCCGCTCACGCTCACTGTTATTGGGAAACAAAGGTTTTTGCGAACCATAACCGGTCGCCGCCATGCGATCCAGTCCTACCAACTGATTTGTCGCCAGATAACGCAATACGACAACGGCCCGGTTCACCGAGAGATCCCAGTTGTTCATTTCATCGCCAAGATCATCCGTATGCCCTTCAATTTTCAAATTCAACGGCAATGGACGGACCAGTTCAGCAACTTTTTGTAAAATAGGGGGTGCTTCTGGTTGCAGATACCTCTGACCCGATTCAAACAGCACTGCTTCATCAATCCGCAGAACAACCGCACCACGATCTTTAGCCAGCTTGATTTTTTTATTTAATTTCAATTCACGTAATTTGGTTTTCAGCCGACGATAGACCTGCGAGGTAAAATCGTCATTGATTGGAGAAAAAGAAACAACCCTGGGAGGGGAAACCTCGGTTTTGTCACTGCTGCCCAAAACTCCAAACGCACCTGCCAGAGAATCACTGGCCTGAGTAAACTTCACCTGATCCATAGTGGCCATCGACAACATCAGGACGAAAAATGTCAGTAACAAGGTCACCATATCACTAAAGGTAACGATCCACATGGGGGCCCCGACCGGGGGACATTTATGCTTTTTAGCCATAGTCAGTTCCCGTTAACCGAAGTTGCTCTGACGCTCTTTGGGTGAAACAAAAGCGTGCAGGCGCTGTTCCATCAAACGCGGGTTTTCACCTTCCAGAATCGCCTTCATCCCTTCGGTCACCAGCGTTTTATTAAGTGTTAAGTGCCAGCACATCGTAGACAAAAAAATGTGCCAGGACATCGTTTACAAAATAGATCTCTGACAATCGAATAGCCACCCTTTATTCTTCTGAGCATTTCCACTGTGGAGGTGCTCATGAATGAAGAAGAAAAACTACGTATCT
>LLYT01000102.1 GCA_002049545.1 Deltaproteobacteria bacterium tcs-42
GGAGGGCTTGGTCTTGGTGACAGGGCCATTCTATTCTCTGATTGTTCAGCAATGCCTTGAGGCACCCATTCCAAGGGGCACTTTGCGCCGTCCATGGCCGTTCGACTGACGCCGTCCGTGGCGACAGACGCCCTTTCCATGGGTACCACAAGCCCCTGATCAGTAGTGGTGGTAAATAGTTACAGTAATTTTCAGATGGAAAACAGGAAACTTTATGCAGAAATGTCAGGTTGGACCAGAGACGGTTCGTATGCTGGGATTGGGTCACCCTTGGGTTATTGCTGATCGCTATACAAAAAACTGGCCAGCCGGAAAAGCTGGGGAATTGATCGCATTGGTCGATGATCACCATAACTATCTGGCGACCGCTTTATATGATCCCAAAGACAGAATTGTTGCCCGTATTCTTGCTCAGGAAAGAGTCAAGCTGACAGTGGGATGGTTTGAAAAGAAACTGCTACAAGCGAAGCGACTGCGACAGCACGCCCAACTTAATGAGACAGATGCCTACCGGTGGCTTAATGGCGAGGGTGATGGTTTGCCAGGAGTGACAGTTGATTGCTATGCCGGATATTTGATGCTGCAGTTGTATACGCCCGCCTGGGACGCCTATCTTGAACCATTGACCAAGGCTTTGCAGAAGGTTTTTCATCCCAAGGGAATCTATCGTAAGCTTCGGCCTCAGGAAACCCGAGCTTTGGAAGCAAAAAAAAGGACGAAGGAATACAGCCGCTTAATCGCTGGAAGTTCGGCTCCGGTGCCATTGCAGGTCAAAGAAAACGGGCTGAACTATCTGGTTGATCTGCGTGAGGGGCTTAATACAGGACTTTTTCCTGACCAGCGGCGCAACCGTCAAGAATTGATATCCCGAGTTGCTGGCAAGCGGGTTCTCAACCTGTTTGCGTTTACCGGGGCATTTTCTGTTGCGGCTGCCGCGGCTGGAGCGCAGAAGGTGACCAGTGTGGATGTTTCGGCAAAATATCTGGACATTGCGCGGGAGAATTTCTCGATCAACCGGATCAATCCCAAGCGACATGAGTTCATTGTTGCTGATGTGTTTGTCGAACTGGCGAAGATGCAGACCCGACAACGGCGCTTTGATATTATCCTGTTCGACCCGCCATCTTTCTCTACCACCAGTAAAAGTCGCTTTTCCACCCATGGGGGGACGTCAAAACTGGTTGCAGCGACCCTGCCGCTTTTGGAGTCTGGTGGTCTGTTGCTCAGTTCCAGCAATCATCAAAAGGTTTCCATGGATGATTACATCAAAGAGTTACGCCGCGGCGCATTACAATCTGATAGCGATTTGAAAACAATTTTCACCAGTGGCCAACCCGAAGATTTCCCCTGCTCGGTCAGCTTTCCCGAGGGACGTTACCTCAAATTTGTTATCAGTGTGAAACCATAAATATTGCTTAGAGTTGTTACTTTGCTTTGTTTTTAGATGGAATTCCGGTTTGTCGAAAAAACGTTTGATTAAAAATAATCTCACTTTATGGATATTCCTCCTTGGGGTTGTTCTGGCGACAAGCGTGGTCTGGCAGACGACCCGTTGGGTCTATCGAGATGCTCTTGCGACTCTGGTCAAAGTCGGTGGCGAGAGAGTGACGTTGTATACCAGTACGTTGCGTGAGGCACTGAGTCGCTATGCCTACCTGCCTTATGTTTTGTCCCAAAATGCCGACGTCGGAATTCTGCTTAAGACATCATTCAATCTGGAGCTGGTCAATAACTATCTGCAATCATTGAATTATGAAGCTGGTTCTGAAGCACTCTATGTGATGAATTCGGTTGGGGAGACGCTGGCAGCGAGCAACTGGCAGAAACCTTTGAGTTTTGTCGGGAAAAATTATGGCTTCAGACCTTATTTTACCGATGCGAAAGCGGGTCAAAAAGGACAGTTTTTTGCTATTGGTGTGACAACCGGGCAGCCTGGATATTTTATGTCTCACCCCGTATGGCAGGATGGACAGTTTCTTGGTGCGGCTGTGGTCAAGGTCGATCTGACACCGCTGCAGGATGACTGGCGTGAAGGTGGGGAGACGGTTCTGGTTAGTGATGCAAATGGTGTGCTGTTTCTTGCCAGTCAAAATCAGTGGAAATATCGCACCTTGACCCGGTTGTCAGAGGGGCAACGAAATCTGATCCTGGCTGGTCGACAGTATGGGAACCAACCTCTGGAGCAATTGCCTTTGGAAACGGTTGAGAGTTTAGCTGAAGGAAGGCGGATTGTCCGTTATGAAAATACCTTTTATCTGATGTTGTCACGTCCGCTGGCAGATTTAAATTGGCAACTCCACCATGTCGTTCCACTGGCCCCGGTACGCGAGCAAGCACAGGCTGTCGCAGCAATCGGTACGGTTCTGTCGTTGCTGATTCTGGCCCTTGGTTTGTATGCCAGGGAGCGGCGGCAAAAACAAATTTCACGGCGTAAAGCGCATCAAGCCGAGGCCGTTCAGGAAATGAATCTGCGTTTACAGGAGGAGATTGCTGAGCGTAGTCGTACCGAAAATGTTTTGCGTGAGACCCAGGCTGAGCTGGTTCAGGCTGGAAAATTAGCCGCGCTGGGACACATGGCTGCCGGGATTGTGCATGAGTTGAATCAGCCAATTTCTGCGATTCGCACCCACGCTGCCAGCGGCCGATTGCTACTTGATCGGAACGATACAGGGAAAGTGCGTGAAATTCTCTCTTCCGTGACCCGAATGACCAAACATATGGCCACAATTACTGCTCAACTCAAAACGTTTGCCCACAAAACCCCGAAATTAGAAGGGGAGGTGGTGTTGCAGGATTGTCTCGATGGAGCTTTGGCAATGACTGCCCCCTTATTGACTGAATTCGGGGTTTCTGTCGTTAAAGAGATCCCTGACAAGCCGTTGATTTTAAATGGTGATCTGGCGCGGGTCAAACAGGTTTTGGTGAACCTGATTCGAAATGCTGTCGATGCCATGCATGATTGCGAACAGCGACAACTGCAGATCCATATTTCAGTCCAGAATCAGGACGTTGATATTTCTCTGCATGACAGCGGTATCGGGATTTCTGCTCAGGATATGGAAGAACTTTTTACCCCGTTTTTCACCACCAAGGGGGTTGGCGAAGGGATGGGACTCGGGTTGTCGATCTCCTACCGGATTATTGCCGATCTCGGGGGAACGATCCGGGCACAGAATCTCGAAACTGGCGGCGCGCAGTTTAGCGTCAGATTGCCGCTAAAAAAGGAATAATATGGAGATGAGCGTGGGCAACACTGAAAATATAATTTGTCTGGTCGACGATGATACGGAGATGCGTGCCGCAACCGCTCAGTGGTTGGAACTGTCTGGCTATAAGGTGCAGAGTTTTTCCGCTGCGCCAACGGCTTTAGCAGGGCTGACAAGCGAATTTCCGGGTGTTGTGGTCAGCGATATCAAGATGCCAGGAATGGATGGCATGGAGTTTCTTTCCCATTTGCGGGTGTTGGATGCCGATATTCCCGTAGTGCTGTTGACAGCCCATGGTGATGTTGAGATGGCGGTCGATGCAATGCAAAAAGGGGCCTATGATTTTATTGAAAAGCCATATGAACCCGAAAGACTTCTTGATGTTGTTCAGCGTGCCGGTGAAAAACGTCGCTTGATTATGGAAAATCGTGAATTGCGTAGTCGTTTGGCCGGAGGGACCGGCATTGAACAGCGGTTGATTGGTAACAGTATCGAAATCCGTCGCCTGCGCGAAGAGATTCTTGACGTTGCCGATACCGATGCCCCGGTTTTGCTGCAGGGGGAAACCGGCACCGGAAAGGAGATCGTGGCCCGATGTCTGCACGAATTCGGGGCGCGAAAAAATGGTAAATATGTTGCAGTCAACTGTGGTGCAGTGCCGGAAAATATCTTTGAAAGTGAACTGTTCGGGCATGAACGAGGTGCTTTTACCGGTGCCGAACGGCTGCGAATCGGTCGGTTTGAGTATGCTCAGGGAGGAGTTCTGTTCCTTGACGAAATTGGAACCATGCCACTGTCTTTACAGGTTAAGGTGCTGCGGACTCTGCAGGAACGTGAGCTGACAAGGATTGGCAGTAATGAGGCACAGTCGCTTGATATCAGACTGATCAGTGCAACCAGTAAAAAACTTCTTGATGAATGTGCCGCCGGAACTTTCCGTGAGGACCTCTATTACCGAATCAATGTTGTTGAGCTTCGGGTGCCACCACTACGTGAGCGAGGAGAAGATATCCTCCTTTTGTTCGAGTATTTCGCTGGACAGGCTGCCACTGCCTATAAGCGTCCAGAAGTTTCCCTGCGCGATGTGGATACCGGCCTGTTGATGAATCATGACTGGCCCGGCAATGTTCGTGAGTTGAAGAATATTGCAGAACGATATGTCCTTTCATCGGTCCCCAGGGGGCAACGGCTGGCGTCAGTCCTCCGCCATCCGAGCCAGAATGTCTCGACCCCGGAAATCTCATCATTGCAAGACCAGATGCGTCATTATGAGCGTTTGCTGCTCGACCAGGCTCTGACCCGTCATAATGGTGATGTGCAAGCGGTGATGGAGGCTCTCGATTTGCCACGTCGGACTCTGAATGAAAAAATGACCCGTTATTGTCTGGAGCGAAAGAATTATATTTGATGGCGTCGCCAGAAGTTCACCCTTGCGACGTTATGCGGTCCCTTCAGGACCTCGACCTGCGAGATGCAGGCCTGCGCCCCTGAATAGCCACCAGGCCTGGCAGGGCGAAATTGTTGTATAGTTATCCAGGTTTTTTTGTAACGATTCAGTCCCGCCTTGTGGCCCCCATTCCAAAGGATACTTTGCGCCGTCCATGGCCGTTCGACTGTCGCTGTCCGTGGCGACAGACGCCCTTTCCATGGGTACCACAAGCCCCTACCAGAAGTGGTGGTGAATAGTTACGTTTTCTTCTGAGTGCATCATATTCAGGATGTCTGTGTGGGGCATGAAATATCCTGATCGGTATACTTCGGCAAGATTTTGCCGAAATCCCGCCACCGATTGGCAGAAAAGTGCTGATCCTTCTGCTTGTGATTATGCAAAACACCGGTTTAAAGCCATATAATAAGCTGGCACGCCCTTTGCGTAATCTATACATTGAAAATTTGATGGTATAGTTATCCCATAAGTTTTTGCGAAAGCATCAGAGTTTGATTCACTCGTAAAAAATATTAAATGGCCAAGTAAAAAATTTCAGTAACTGTTCAGCAATGCCTTGAGGCACCCATTCCAAGGGCCACTTTGCGCCGTCCGGTGCGCCGAGCTAAGCTCGGTCATTCTCGCAAGCTGAAAGGAGCTTGCCCTGTTAATTGCTGATTGAACAGGTAGTTGCGGTCTGTCGTGCGGAGGTAACAAAGCCCGGGGAGCGAGGCCGGCTTCATAGGATGAAGCGAAGACATGTAAATGTCGGACAACGAAAT
>LLYT01000103.1 GCA_002049545.1 Deltaproteobacteria bacterium tcs-42
CTATTCTCTGATTGTTCAGCAATGCCTTGAGGCACCCATTCCAAGGGCCACTTTGCGCCGTCCATGGCCGTTCGACTGTCGCCGTCCGTGGCGACAGACGCCCTTTCCATGGGTACCACAAGCCCCTATCAGTAGTGGTAGTGAATAGTTACGACTGTGATTCCATTACGCTGCAAAGAGTGATTTATCCTAAATCTTACTGAATCCAGGGGAGGTTTCAGACCAATGAGTCAAGCGGGGAAAACCAAATTTCAAATTGATCTGCGTCGGCATTTGCGTGAGCACTATGTCAACGAAAACCTGACCCATTTGATTTGTGAGATTGCTGAAGCTTCAAAGTATATTATCCATTCAATCAGTACCGGTGAACTGGGGGTGGCGGGTACCTCAAACCTTTACGGGGAACAGCAGTTAGCGCTGGATGTTCTGGCTGATCGGATTTTGCGTAAGAGACTCGATCATTCCCGTGTGGTCGCCAATATGATGTCTGAAGAGATGGATGAAATCATCCCGGTTTCCCCCGATTGTGATGGGAAATATTCGGTCGCATTTGATCCCCTGGATGGCTCCTCTCTGGTCGATGTCAATCTTGCCGTTGGCACGATCGTTTCGATTTTTGAAGGATGTGATTTGCTGCAACGGGGGCGTAAACAAGTTGCCGCTGTATATATTCTTTACGGACCCCGTACAACATTGGTGTACAGCGTTGGTAAGGGGGTTCATGAATTTGGGATGAATATGCTGCGGGAATATACGTTGTTGCAGGAAAATATAACTCTTGAGCCGCAGGGGAATCTCTATTCGCCGGGTGGACAGCGTAATCTCTACACTCCCGGTGTTGAAGCCTATGTTCAAAAACTGGAAGATCGGGGTGTCAAATTGCGTTATAGCGGTGGTTTTGTCCCCGATATCAACCAGGTTCTACTCAAAGGGCAGGGGATTTTCTTTTATCCTCATTTGCAGAATCAACCACAGGGTAAATTGAGATTGTTGTTTGAGTTGAGTCCGATGGCTTTCTTGATCGAACAGGCGGGTGGTGCTGCTTCTGATGGGCGTCGCCCGATTCTTGATCTGCAGCCGGAACAGATCCACGAACGTTCTCCGGTCTTTATTGGTTGTAAAAAAGATGTTGCTCTTGCAGAAGAGTTTATTCGCACGTTGGAAAATCAAGAAGAGGGCCCGACTGAAAAGAAGGCAAAAAACTAAGTCGTCAGGGGATTGTTCTGACAGGCTCTCTTAAATGATAGAACTCATGGGATGGCGACGCCATCTTAAATAAATAAGTACCGGGCTGGAGGGGGAATGCAGCCGCTATTTATTGCTTTATTTGCCACAATTGCCGGATTGGCTCTGGCTCCGATCTATACCTTACCGCACTTTCCCGGCTGGTTGTTCGCCACCTTTTTTGCCGTGCTGTTTTTACTCCTGCGTAAATACAATAGCGTGGCGTTAGTTCTTCTGTTTCTCTGTCTTTTTGTTTTTTCAAATCTCCGCTACCCACTGCAGTTTCCATCCCGTCAAGATATCGTCCGTATCGATAAACTGGCTCGAAAAGTGACTTTGACCGGCACAGTGACAGATATCCGGCAATTGACCGAGAATCGCAGTTGGATTGAATTGCTGGTTGATGGAGTCGTCAGAAAAGATCAACCGATAGCGTTGGAATCTCCCTTGCGGGTGCGACTTTATCTGGGCGAAGGGACCGATCAGTTGTTTCCGGGTGATGTTCTCCGCTGTAAAAGCCGCATGCGGAAACCACGTCTGTTCGGAACACCCGGAGAGTTTGGATGGCCACGCTATCTGGCAAGCCAGCATATCGATATGACTGCCTGGGTCAAAAGTCCAGAAAAAATAGAGGTTCTGGAACGACGAGACATGCTGCCTGAAAGAACCATGGTGCAGTGGCGTAGCCAAATCGCCACCAGTATCCTGGGGCTGATGCCTGAAGATCGAGCGAACCTGGTCAGGGCATTGGTGTTGGGGGAGGGGCGAATCATCCCTGATCCGGTCCGGGAAATTCTGGCAAGAAGTGGCATCAGCCATCTGTTTGCCATTTCGGGACTTCACCTTGGAATGATTGCATTGCTGGGTTATCGATTGCTGTTCAGTTTTTATCGGCGCTCTCCACGTTTGCTCAATTGGCGGCCTCCGCAAAAGATTCTGCCGCTGGTACTGCTGCCCTTGTTGTTTGGCTATCTGCTGTTGACAGGAGACGCGGTATCGACACGCAGAGCCTTCACGCTGGCTTTTATGGGGGCGGTTTTTCTGTGCTGGCGATATTATGTCAATCCTCTGTTGCTGTTGGCTTCCCTGGCTTTGCTGTCTCTCCAGATTAATCCGCTGCTTCTCTGGCAGGCAGGATGGCAGCTCTCTTTTGCCGGTGCGGCGGGGATTCTGTTGTGGCGGCCGTTGTGGCAGAACAGGGGGAGCAATTTCCCCCTCTGTCTCCGTTATCCTCTGCAACTGTTTCTGGTGACTTTTGCTGCGATGCTGGCAACATTGCCACTGGTTTTGCTGAATTTTCACCTGTTTGCCCCGGTCGGAATTGTCGCCAATCTTATCTGTGTGCCAATGATAACCTTACTTGCGCTGCCGGTTGGATTTTCGGGCCTATTATTCTATCCCCTTTTTCCTCAGTTGGCTGGCCTGTTGTTACAGTTGTGCGGCTTGTTGCTTGAGTTTGTCTTGTCCCTCGCCAGCTGGTTTATCGCCCTCCCGGGATCAGGTGGAACCTATCTGTTTTTATCGCATCGGCAATATCTGGCCGTTGGGCTGATAGTGCTGTCTCTGCTCCTCGCCGCCCGGTTGACGAAGCAAGCCACCGTGCGGGTTGTCACAGCCAGCTTTATTGCTGCAGGTCTATTGTGGCAGTTCCCCTTGCCCCAAGCGTTTCCTGTTGCATTGACTATGTTCAGTGTCGGCCAGGGCGAATCGATGCTGTTGCAGAATAACGGCGGTCAGGCAATTTTGATCGATGGGGGTGGTTTCTACAGTGACAGGTTTGATGTCGGTGAACGTTTGTTGGCACCAGCTCTGGGGCGATTGGGGGTAACCGGGTTCAACGCTGTGGTTTTGACTCACGATGATCTGGATCATCGCAAGGGCCTTGTCTTTGTTCTCGAGCATTTCCCTGTGGAGGAATTCTGGATCGGAAATTCGTTTTCTGAATTGCATTACAGTTTGCAGAACGTACTGCTGAAAAAGGAGATTCCCGTTAAGGTGATCCCCCCGGGATGGAATGAAATACCCTTTTGGGCTTCAGGTGAATTGAATATATTTAACGGCACAACTGCAGAAAGTAATAAAAATAATTCTTCGTTGGTTATCCACCTGAACCATCAAAGAGATGAGAGTCTCTTGTTAACCGGTGATCTGGAGGAGTCGGGAGTCCTGAATCTTTTGGCGGCAGGTTTGCCCGGAACAGCATCCCTGTTGAAATTGCCGCATCATGGCAGTAGGTTTTCTGCTGCAGATCGCCTGATTGATCAGCTTGTGCCAGAAGTCTGCCTCGTCTCTTCTGGCTACCAGAATCGCTATCACTTGCCAGCCAGACAGGTTGTCGACTATCTGCAAGAGCGAAATATCCCCCTTTATCGGACTGATCTGTCAGGAACCTTGCAAGCTCAATTGTCTGAGAAAGGCTGGCAAGTGAAGCAATGGCAGCGGGGCATTTTTCGTTGACAGATCACCATGGGGCTGTTAATAATATCCTATTATTATAGGAGACTTATGATTGCTGACCAATCAAAAATTCTGATTGTCGAGGATGAACTTTTCTTTCGCAAGCTTTACCGTGACTTGCTACTGGAAGAAGGGTATCGACTTGATATCTGTGAAAATGGTGATGACGCCATTGTTATGCTGCAGCAGCGAGAGTTTGATCTGGTTCTGACTGATATGGTCATGCCGGGGAGCAGCGGCCTGGACGTTCTACGTGCGGCAAAAGCATTGCCCAACCCTCCAGATGTCATTCTGGTGACCGGGCATGCCAGTCTGGAATCAGCTATTGATGCATTGAAAAACGGTGCTCGTGATTATCTGGTGAAACCGTTTGATCCAGAGGAGTTGAAGCATCTGGTCAGTAACTGTCTGCAGCAACGCCATCTGCTTACCGAAAATGACCAGCTGCGGCGACAGATTCAACTTTATCGGATTGGGCAGTCGCTCTCGTCACTGATTGATCTGGACCACCTGATTCCTCAAGCTCTGGAAGTATTGTTGCGTGAAATGAACGCCAGTATTGGTTGTTCTTTTACTCTCAAGGACGGTGTTTCAGCGACTCTTGCAGAATTGAAGAATTTACCAGCTGAATGTGCTGAGCAGTTGATCGATACACTTCTGCCACAGTTTGATGCAATGACAGGTCTTTGCCAACCTGGCGATGCTATCTCGGCAAGGCTTTTAAAATTACAGCAACGTCGTGAGCAAATTTGGATATTACCGTTACGTGATGGAGAGATTCTTAAGGGAGGGATAATCCTTTGTGATGTCGTGGCGGAGTTGGATCTATCTGTATCTTTAACGGATGTACACTATTTGTGTGACCAGATCGCCCTTGGTTTTACAAATGCCTGTCGCTATCGGGACGCTCAGGAGATGATGTACACCGACGATTTGACCGGACTCTATAATCATCGCTATCTCCGGGTCTCATTGAATCGTGAAATCAGGCGTGCGCATCGTTATGGGCTGAAGTTTTCACTGTTATTTCTCGATCTGGATCGGTTCAAGGAGATTAACGATAATTATGGCCATCTGGCTGGAAGTGCAGCACTGCAGGAAGTTGGTCATTTGTTAGCGACATGTGTCCGGGATGTCGATACTCTGTTCCGTTTTGGCGGTGATGAATTTGCGGCAATATTGGTCGAGACAGATGATCGTACGGCACGGATTGTTGCTGAGAGAATTCGTACGGTGATTGAAGGGCATGCTTTCCTTGAGGATGAGAAATCACCGAGCTATATCACTGTTACCGCAGGATTTTCTACTTTTCCGACCGATACGACTGAGAAGGAAGCTCTCCTTGATTTGGCTGATCGGGCGATGTATATTGGCAAAACGACCCGGAATGTTATTTGTGGTGTTGTTGATATCCCTGAAAAAGGGACAGGGTGATCTGTTTGCTCCCCCATCTTGGGGATATCGATTCCTGTATAAATCCTGTTCAACCATTCTGAAACAAGATGCTTTCGCAAAAACTCATGGGTTGGCCAAGCAAAAATTTTGTCCTGCAGGACCACCATAACGCCGTAGGGCGGATTTTTTTGCGAAATAAACAATAAGCTATTCACCACCACTACTGATAGGGGCTTGTGGTACCCATGGAAAGGGCGTCTGTCGCCACGGACGGCGACAGTCGAACGGCCATGGACGGC
>LLYT01000104.1 GCA_002049545.1 Deltaproteobacteria bacterium tcs-42
ACCTCCTTTTGGAGCTATGTTCCCATATGACTGTGTCAAACTATGTCACATCCACCTTTTTTTGGTGGATAGAACCGTTTAAATATGAAGCCTACAGCTTGTGAAGAACCTTGCGCATAAAACCATCTGGAAGCCTGACTCCGGTCCAGAGAAAGAAAGCATCCTCCCCCTGAGCGGCCAACATCCCCAAACCATCAGTACAGGACAGCTTCATCGCACGTGATTTTTTAATAAGTGTAGTTTCAGATGAGGAATATACCATATCAAATATTGATGCGCCACCCTTAATGTGCTCCAATGGTAAAAAATTTATTTCCTCCCCATGTAACCCCAGAGAGGTTGTATTGGCAATCAAATCAGCACCAGACAAAGCATGCAGATAGCCACTATGGTTATAGTCACAAGCGGTGAAATGGACTCTTGGAAAAGGGAAATGAAGGTCGCTGATAATCCTTTCTGCCCTGGATTTGTGCCGATTTGCAATGGTGATTGATTTCACCCCGGCAGAAGCCAACGCCACTGCTGCCGCCCGGCACGCCCCCCCGGCTCCCAACAAAACGATATCCTGGCCCTCGGGAACAAAATCCAACTCATGACTGACCGAGCGCATAAAACCACTCGCATCAGTATTATAACCATGCAGGGTTCCCTCTTGATTAACAACTGTATTGACTGCACCAATTAACTGAGCGGTCGGATCAACCTGATCAAGGTGAGCGAGAACAGTTTCTTTATGGGGAATCGTGACATTAACTCCCGCAACATTCAGGGCACGAAGGCCATCAACAGCGGCTGGCAAATTATTCGGGAGAACGTGAAAAGGGACATAAACTGAGTTAATTTGATACTCTTGGAAAGCGTGATTGTGCATCAAAGGGGAAAGGGAATGGGTAACCGGATCACCCAAAAGACCATATACCCGAGTGTTACCTGATAAAGAAATCATAAACCTTAAAACCTTTTTGCCACTGAACGCATGGAAATCTCTGAAAATTCATTGCTATTTTTTCTGGCTTCTTCGGGCACTCCGTGTTTTCCGTGGACAGCTTAACCGCACCTATATGGTCTTTATTTGTTCACGAATCATTTCAACGAAAGGTATTCCCGATACTGAATTATTTGTGTGGACTGAAGAATCTGGCGCGCCTTAGCAATATCGCCCTCAATCGCACCAACTAGGTGGTCAACACTGGCAAATTTCTGTTCACCGCGCAGCCGTTCAACGAAATAGATCCGCATTTTTTGCCCATACAACTGTCCCGTATAATCTAAAAGATAAACCTCAATTGTCGAAGTTTTGCCATCAAAAGTTGGACGGGTGCCAATATTAACAACCCCTCCATATTCCTGCAAATCATGTCGAACTTTGACCGCATAGACCCCCGGCGCAGGTAATTGTTCTTTCTCTGTCTCAAGGTTCGCAGTTGGAAAGCCCAGTTCACGGCCGCGCTGATCACCCGGCACAACGACACCCTCTAAATTATACTGGCGACCAAGCAGACGCACAACTTCAGCAACATCACCGGCTGCAATCATAGTGCGAATCCGGGTGGAGCTGTACGGCAAGCCATCCCCCCCGACCGGCTGCAACACCTCGACGGAAAACCCCTTTTCTTTGCCACAGGCTTTAAGAAATTCAGTATCCCCACCCCGTCCCTTACCAAAGGCGTAATCGTACCCGACAATCAGCGCTTTGACATGCAATTTATTGATCAGTATATCCTCAACAAACTGCTCAGGTGACATCTTCGCAAACTCAGTATCAAATGGGGATTCAATCAAATAATCAACATGAGAGGCAGCAATCAGTCGCCGCTTTTCTTCGGCCGTATTCAATAAACGTGGGGCTTTATCCGGAGCAAGAAGCTTAAGCGGATGTGGATCAAAAGTGTAGACAATGGAAGGGCAATCCAGCTGGCGAGCTGTTTTGACCAGATGACGAAACAATTCGCGATGGCCAAGGTGGACACCATCAAAATTACCAAGAGTTATGACGCTTGAGCCCAGTGAGCCTGGCAGGTTATCAAAACTTTTCAAAATATCCATAAGGAGCATTAAACCGGGAAAATATCTATCAAATCCAACAGTCGACAGATATTAACGGTTATCATCCTCGCCAGACAAGAACAAAACACTATAAAGATGAAAAAGCTATCAATCGCTGTGACACTCTCCTTGCTAACGTCTATAATTTGTATAGGTGAAAAAAGTAAGAATTGGAGAATCAGCTCTGCTGAGTTTGTTCAAAATAACAACAACGTCCTCTCCTGGAAGCACTGCGGTTGAAAATGGGGACATCACCATGATTGGCGCCACAACCGAGAACCCCAGTTTTGAAGTTAATTCTGCGCTGTTGTCACGCTCGCGGGTATTTGTCCTCGAACCACTAGCGGCTAGTGACCTCAAAACTTTACTCCAGCGCGCCATTACCGCCCAACAGGGGCTAAATCGCCCCCGATTGCAGGTCAATGATGATGCGATAAACTTCTTTGCCGACCAGGCCGAAGGGGATGCACGAATCGCCCTCGGCGCACTGGAGATAGCTGCCGCAACGCTTCAGACCGACACCATTACCCTCCAGAATGCCCAGGAAGCGTTACAGAAAAAGGCACTTTTATACGATAAAGGGGCCGAAGAACATTATAACGTTATCTCCGCATTTATCAAAAGCATCCGCGGTTCCGACCCCGACGCTGCCCTCTACTGGTTGGCACGCATGCTGGAAGCGGGTGAAGATCCCCTGTTTATTGTCCGCAGAATGGTCATTTTAGCCTCCGAAGATATCGGCAATGCCGACCCCAGAGCACTGCAGATCGCCATATCAGTACAGCAGGCCATCCATTTTGTTGGCCTGCCCGAGGCGCGAATAAACCTGGCCCAAGGGGTTACCTATCTGGCGACCGCCCCCAAAAGTAACGCCAGCTACCTCGGAATTGGTGCCGCCCAGACCGAAGTGCGTAAATCTGGAGCGCTACCGGTTCCCAAACATATCCGCAATGCTCCGACCGAACTGATGAAAAGCCTGGATTACGGCAAAGACTACCAATATGCCCACGACCACCAGGATGGCTACGCCCAACAAGCCCATCTGCCTGAGGAAATAGACAAAAAAGTCTTTTACCGACCAACTGATAGGGGCTATGAAAAATTGATTAATGAGCGGATGGCGTATCTGCGTAAGAACTAATCAGGCTTGACGTACCAATGATCATCTCTGCCTTTTAGTTATTTAGGAGCGTTATACCATTTTCTCCTTGGCCGGATCATGCAGGAGCTGCTTCCAGTTGCAATTGGTTTTGACCGCCTGGAAGCAGCGCCCACTTTTTGTTCAAGGCTAAGGTAATAAAGCAAAGGGGGCCTGGGTTCGATCCGTCAGTTTTCCTGCTGCCACGAGGTTTTGCCGCTCTTAGTCAATCCCGGGTTGCTCTGCTGTGCAGGGATAATAGCACCAGTACTGGTCTGTAGAAATGCACGCGACCCTTCCTGTTCACCTGTATGAATATTTGGGGTTGTTGAAAAACCTTTTCCAACATTGACCTTGTAGATGACATCATTTGTCGAATCATCAACGCCATCAGCATCCGAATCGTTGGCATTGGAGGTATCAGGCAACGCGAGGACTCCTTCGAAATAAGCCGTTCCAGTCTTATAGTGCAATGCATATAGATAACTTTCCCCTTCAGAAGCGCACAGATCATTATCCGGGACAAAGGTTGAAAACGTTACGATATCTCCCAGCACTGCTGCCAGGCCGAGATTGCGCTCCCCGGTTATCGAAAAATTTCTATACCAACCGGCATAATTCTGCTCGATATCGGTCATAACACTGGAGAAAGACGTCGAGTCCTGATCGGTTATTTCAGTGGAACTGACATTCAAGAGACTGTTTTCTTTTGGCCCTACAGTAATATAGCTCAAGTTCCCGGAAGCATCAGTCGGTTCTTTAATGCCGTAAAATGCATTCTGGTATGAGTAGTATGGTGATTGCCTGTCTAGAACACCCCAGAAACGGCCGGTTCCGAAATAAATCCACACCTCACCATTGTCATCGCGAGCGACAGATAAAGCAGTATTAATATGCTGATTGTCCCCTGCAACCGAGTTTGGATCAAAAAACAACCCCTTCGTCCAATTCGACGGGACTTCTTCCGCACTGCCATCAGCTTTCGTCGTCTTGAATCGGTAGACCTGCCCTTCGACACCGCTATCGCTCCCATCAGTTGCAACATACACGGCTTCGCCAGTCCATGATCGGTTCAAAGATGCGCCGGTCGCTGCCAAGTCCAAATCTACAGCAACAGGGTCAGCTGCGAAAGAATGAGCATCTAAGGTAAAGGTATGATCCAGGCTACCGTCTTCGACATCAACAACATAAAGGCTTGAGGTTTGATCACTGCCACCATAGACAACACTGGGGACAGATTGTCTTACCGCTTCGTAGTTCTGAGGCCCAGAAGCAAAGATCACAAACCATTTCTGACCAACGCGAATCGCTGTCGGATAACTGGTAGTAAACCCTAAATTACTGTCCGTAAAAGACCATAACAACTCAGGGGCCTTTTCGGGGTTGGTAATATCCAGAGCAAAATAAGCTGAACCAAACTCCATGTCGCAGGTTCCGTCATTATCTGTATCAACACTGATGGGCCCACCCCCAAACCGCAGCCCACCGACAAGCACCGTTCCCCAACCATAAGGATGCACACAATCTTCATCAAGCCTGCTGGAAGTTGAACATACCGACTCTTCAGTGAAAATCTGGGCATCAAAAATACGCGGCTTCAGATCCACTTGATAAACATGTCTCTGGAGTCAATTGTTTTATGGGTGTCCTTTTCTTCTCTCACAGTAAAGAATTTATTGAGTTACTCAAAGAGCTTGATACCCATTATCCCAAAGAGAGCACGATTCGTGTCGTCTTGGATAATCATTCATCTCATATTTCAAAAGAGACAATGAAATATCTTGCATCCAAGCCTGGCCGTTTCACTTATGTGCATACACCAAAGCATGGCTCATGGTTGAATTTAGTCGAGACAGCTTTTTCTAAAATGGCCCGAACTTTCCTGCGCCATGTCCGGGTGTCCTCCAAGGAGGAACTCAAAGAACGTATCCTTCTGGGAATCAAGGAGCTTAACTCCGACCCGGTTGTGCATCGTTGGAAGAAGTTTGATCTCGATGTTTCTTAATGTAAATATTTTAGAGAATCGGACTACTAGTCGTTGAGTTTAACGCAGGAATCGCTATTGCGGCCAAAATACCGAAAACCGCGACAGCGATGATGACTTCAAG
>LLYT01000105.1 GCA_002049545.1 Deltaproteobacteria bacterium tcs-42
AGATACGTAGTTTTTCTTCTTCATTCATGAGCACCTCCACAGTGGAAATGCTCAGAAGAATAAAGGGTGGCTATTCGATTGTCAGAGATCTATTTTGTAAACGATGTCCTGGCACATTTTTTTGTCTACGATGTGCTGGCACTTAACACCTAGTCAAGCAGCTCAATGTGTTCAAGGATAGATTGCGCCGTCAGCATCGGCAGGAAATCGGTATCATAACTCGTTTGATTGCAATGCGGCCGTCGGTTAATCCCGGCTGTATTTGTGCTTCACAACTCTATATTCGTGAGATTATCGCACATCCTTCAAGTCATCTATTAATTTGGAAGATATTTTCCAATTGCATAGACTTTGCCTAAACTTGATTGATACACTCAAGTTTAGGGCGATATGAAGTTGATTAAACACATAGGTTGACACCCGTGTTTATAGAGAGAAATCTGAAAAAAATGTAACTGTTCAGCAATGTCTTGAGGCACCCATTCCAAGGGCCACTTTACGCCGTCCATGGCCGTTCGACTGTCGCCGTCCGTGGCGACAGACGCCCTTTCCATGGGTACCACAAGCCCCTATCAGTAGTGGTGGTGAATAGTTACAAAAAAATATGCCAATTGTAATCCAGTTTATATTTCGACAGTTGCGATGTCGCTAGAATCGTTCAGGCGAAAGTAACTACAGCAGTGTTGGTGTCAATCATGGGGAAGAATAGTTGTTCGGAATCAAAACGCGTCGTGTCTTAATGACTCAGTTCCTCGGAGAATAAAATGAACCGTAGACTCTGGTACATCAGAAACGCTGCTTTGTTTTCCTGGTTGCAGGATGACGAGTTGCAACAGCTTGCCAGTCGCAGTGAAATGGTGGCCTGCAAGAAGGCAACAACATTTTTTTTCACCCAGGAGGAAAGTGATTGTATCTATCTGGTCAAAGAGGGCCGGGTCAAGCTCTCACGCACCAGTCCCCAGGGGCGTGAGATCATCCTGGACATCCTCGGGACTGGAGAAATTTTCGGCGAGCTGGCCGTGGTTGGTGAGGACTTGCGTTCCCATTGCGCTGTCGCACTGGATGATGCCCTGATTTGCGTGATTACGCGTGAAACCTTCGAAGGCCTTCTGCGTCGGCATCCGGAGATGGCACTGCGGGTTCTTAAGCTGGTTGGATTGCGCCGCAGGGAGCTGGAAATGCGCCTTGAAGATCTGATTTATCAACCAGTGTCCAACCGACTGGCACTCACCCTGCTCTGGCAGGCACGTCGCCACGGCCAGAAAGAGGCCGACAAAAGTCTTCGCTTGCCCCTGACGCAAAAAGATCTTGCTCAGCTCATCGGTGCCTCACGCGAAGCTGTTGCAGAACAACTCAGTGATTTCAAACAAGCCGGCCTGATAAAGACCTCCTATCGAGCCATTCAAATCGTCGACAGTCAGGGGCTGATGCGGATGATTTCGTCGGATCAGGAGGAGGACCTGCCGGACTTAATCCCGTAACAGCCCATCCTTGTGGCTCGATAAAATGCAGACGACGTGCAGGACGTCAATTTTCTTTTCAAAAAGAGACATAACCTCAATGGAAAAGGAGAACAAAATGAATATCAAACAGGTTGTCATCCTTATGGTAGCAGCAATTGCTCTTCTGTCAGGAAGTTTTTCACTCGGGTTGGCCGGGGATGCGGCTTTGCCGAAAGCCGATGGGAAAGCCGTATATGAGTATCTGACCACGACAAACCCTTACCAGAAGTGGGCTTTTTATCCTGCCACGGGTAAGTTCTATGAGGGGCGTCACCCGCATGGTGCTTTGCTGACGACCTATGTCAACGATCTGGCCCTTGACGGGATCAGAGCGAAAGCCGGAACTCTGGAGGATGGTGCCATTATTGTCAAAGAGAACTATAGCCCCGACAAAAAGCTTGGAGCTGTCACTGTGATGTATCGAGTCGATGGCTACGATGCTGACGCGGGGGACTGGTTTTGGGCCAAATATAAAGGTGACGGCAGTATCGAAAAAGAAGGCAAGGTTGCCGGGTGTATCAGCTGTCATGCTGCTGTGATCAATAATGACTGGATATTTACCGGACCGGTCAAGTAGAAGTACCAGGATGAGAGCATTTGTCGCCCGAGTAAAGGGGATAAGACCGCTCGGGTGACGTAGATGCCCAGAGTTTCCACGAGCCAAGGGAGCGCAGAGATGAAAAAGATAGGTCTGGGATCATGGTTTTTGCTCATTCTGTTATTCACTCTTCCCCCCAGTGTTTTTGCCGGTTGGGATTTTTCAAGGGTGACAATTCCGGAGGAGGAAATCAAGTCTGGTGGTCCGCCTAAGGATGGAATCCCCGCACTGACAAATCCGCAATACCTGTCTGCTTCAGAAGCAATGTTCATGCAAGCAGATGAGGAGGTGATAGGGATCTATCTCAATGGAGTCGCTCGGGCCTATCCGATCCGAATTCTGTCATGGCATGAACTGGTAAACGACCGTTTTGGGGACTTGCCGGTTTTGGTGAGCTGGTGACCGCTTGCCTACGCGGGAGTCGTGTATTCCCGGCAAGTTGATAATGTGGAGTTGACGTTTGGTGTTTCCGGACTGCTCTATAAAAGTAATGTGTTGATGTATGACCGTCAAACTGAGTCGCTCTGGTCGCAGGTCTTAAGCCAGGCCGTCAGTGGGCCGATGAGTGGTCACACGCTTCAAGTCCTCCCGTCAACGCTGACAACCTGGGAGCAGTGGCAGCAAAAACACCCTGAAACGATGGTGCTCTCCATGGAGACCGGATATTCTCGCGATTACAGCAAAGATCCTTACGCCGATTATTACCCGAGGCGGAGTGGGTTATTCGGCGTGTTCCGGGGCCTTTTTAAAGGTCACGAAGGAAAAGAACGGGTCGTTGGGATAACATTGAATGGACAGCCGAAAGCGTATTCGTTAGACAGTCTGCGCCAACAGGGGGAAACTTCGGACCAGCATGCGGGGGAAAAGATATTTTTCAGGTTTGATAATGTTTCAGGTGCTCTTACGGTCTCTCGTGAGCAGGGCGAAATCGTTCCCTATATCCCGACCTACTGGTTTGTTTGGAAGCAAATTTATCCAACGAGCAAAAGACACCAAGAGAACCAGTTACAGTGAAACTCATCAGGAGGCTATAGCGTTTCCCGATTTTCTCCTGGTTTGTTCACATTCCGACGTCCTTGCTGCGACTGCTTCGGGCTTCAGCTTCTTGAGGTTACCAGCTCCCGGTGGTGTTGAAATGTTGCCCCACGGATTGTGGATTGTGGGCGTCGGAGCTGAGGACCAGGGGGATCCGTTTTGCCAGGGCCCGGTCGATGATCCAGCGGTTGGGGTATTGTTGGCTCTTTGGGTGGTTGAAGCCACCGGTGTTGATCTCCAGGGACATGCCCTGCTGCTTGATTGATTCGAGAGTGTCGTCGACCAGGCTGCGGTACCAGGTAGAATCCTCATCAAAATAGATGTTTGCACTATTGTATTTGTTGATGACATCGAGGTGACCGGCGATATTGAACAATCCGGTGGCATATCCCGCCTGCAGCGTTTCGTAATAGGTACGGCAGAGTTTATGGCCGTCTCTGCCATGGAGCTCATAAAGGGCGTTGAATTCTGTAAGCGAACCGTTTACCAGGCGCATTTGGCCGTCTCCGGGGAGGTAGTGGATTGAGCAGATCAGGGAATCCCAGCCGAGTCCGCAGATTTCTTCTATCCAGGGGCTGATTGTCTCAATGTATTCCATCTCCAGGCCCATTTTAATCTGCAGTCGATTGCTGTATCGCCGCTGGGCCGCGCTGATCTCCCGTCGATAGGTTTGGATCTGTTCCCGCTCCATGGCGTAGTAGGTCGCAAAGGGTAGCGGCATGTGATCGGTAATGGTGATCTGTCGCAACCCGACGGAAATCGCTGCTTCAGTCATGTCTTCGATACTGCCGGTGCCGTCGGAATAGCTGGTGTGCATGTGAAAGTCGCAATGCCTGTCGATCTGCATCCTTGTTCTCCTGTAGGTGGTTTCTGTATCTGTTCAGCCGAGGCCGAAGCCGGGAATTTGCTCACCCCGGCCTGCTGAAGATTTGCAGCATTGATGATCTTGACTCTTCGCGATCCAAGCATGATCTCGGGGCATTTATCCAGAAAAAAACTGTCACTGCTCAGCAAGAATTTGTCGCTCCCATTCTCAGGTGAACTCTACACCATCCGCGGCCGTTCAATTATTCTTACCCAGGATGCCAGGCGCCCTTTCCCCGGAAACACAAACTGCATGAAGTCGCAGGCACTGAAGAGTTAGAAATTTTGTAACGGGCGACTCGCAGCCCGTTTCCCTCAGTGACGGTGACAGTCCGTCCCTGTGTAACCGTGAGAGACATAGGAGGCCAACATCAGGATTATCACTCCGGGTAGCACCTCCCCGTCGCACCCATCGAACGGGGTTGCCGGAGGTAAGTAACTCGCTACGTCGTGAGGCGGGCGGGAGAAG
>LLYT01000106.1 GCA_002049545.1 Deltaproteobacteria bacterium tcs-42
AAATCAAGGACTTAGAAACCAGCCCTCGATTTTGGTCGCCCGTCCATGGGCTCCACAGGCTGTTTTTCAACAGCCTGCTAGCGTGTGATCAATCTGGACTCGGTTGAAGATGGTTTTCCATTCCAGGTAACTCTGGTGTTGTAGCAGATTGAGAGGGTTTTTGTCGGTTTGGCGAACCAGAAGTTGCTGGAACTTTTCAGGTTGATCTTTTGCGGCCTGGCTGAAAAGGTGAAGTAACCCTTTTTCCCCCTGACGTTGAGAGCGTTTCCGTTTTTTCAGCAGGATACTTCGTCCCGAAATTTTTTCCCCTTGTTGGTCCAGTCTGAAAAGATCAACCTGAGCCTGTTCAGTATCGATTTGAGTTTTCTGTAACAGTAGAAAAGGTCGATTGACAGCTCCAACCAGAATCTCCTGGAGTAACTTTTGTTGTTCTTTCCCATTCAGTTCCGGGTAGAAATCGTGCAGTAAAAGTTCGAAAAAGCAATCTTCCTCGATGAAACCACTAAAATTACCCGTTTTATTTTCCAGAAAATAGGCATTTGGCCATATCCCATCTTCCGGGACGGGAGTCTGACAGCAAAGACAGGTTGACTGGAGGTTGTTGATCCGTACCTGATATTGCTGGAGAACATGTTCCTCCTGATGGTAAAGATCATGGGCCACTTGTTTAAGTCTGGTGGGGCCCTGTTCCAGATAGTCGAGGTAGACCTGTCGTGCCAAATGGGTGAATTGAAGGTGGACTTCGGTATTACGTCCGTGAGTCATGACGGGATAGATTTTACCGGTCGGGTTGGTACTTAACGACTCCACCTTTGGGCTTTTAGCAATAAAACCTTCAAAACAGCGATATCCTCGGTTGATGGCATACGCCTTTAACAGCTGGTATGAATTGCGAAATGGGCCATCAAAATGGATGCGTGTATCAATCAGACAGGGGAGCAGTTTCAGCACCGATTTTGAGCGGTTCTGCTGGACGAGAAAGTCTGTCAGGTTACGACAGTTCTCCAGTGATGGTGCATCTTTTATCGGGACAATAACACGATCTGCGGCATAAAGGGCGTTACGGGTATAAATATCGAGGGTTGGACTGGTATCGATGATTATCAGGCCTCGCAGCGATGAACCAGCAATGATCTGACCAAGTTGATCCGCACTTTGTACCCGATGTTGGTTTTCAAACAGATTGTGGCTGGATTGGATATAATCAACACCGTACTGTCCCGTAACGAGGAGTTCGGCAGGATTATTGCCGGTGAAAAGTTGACTGACATCCTGGGAATTGACGGTTTTGCTCAGGCGAAACATTTGGTCAACGGTAAAATGATTATCAAAACTGAACAGAGTCACTGGCAGGTCTTCAGAGAGACCTTTCAGGTAGATAGCCAAATTTGTTGCCAGTGTGGTTTTTCCGACGCCACCTTTTTCGCTGGCGATGGTTATAATATATGGGCGTGACATGTATTCCTCAATTTGGTTATCCAGTTCACTTCTGTTGAGTTCGCAAACACCATTAACCGTGACGGATGAACCCATCCATGGGGCTTGGCTGGCTTCATCCGAGCGTCAGTTGTCCTTACCACGGAATGATTCAACTCTTTTGATTTTTAATCGACCGCAGTCAATAACCAGAGGCCTCAGGTATAAATATTTAAAAAAACTAACTATTTATATGAAATTCTTGCAGGTCTGTCAATTCCGATCGAAGTCACCCCATGACATTTTGTGAGATCATCAGTTATAGTAGCTGTAGTTTGGTTGCAGCCGGTTTATTAATAGTCCGCCAGGTTGATAGAGGGATGAAGAGGTTTTTTAGCTAATGGATATGTCTGCTGCTATATCGGTTTCAACTTTAGTCCAATTACTGCAGGAGTTGGTAGAGGATAACTTTGTTGAGGTGCTGGTGCAGGGTGAATTGAGCAATGTTTCACAACCTCCATCGGGCCATTATTATTTCACCTTGAAGGATCAAAGATCCCAACTCAAGTGCGCTATGTTCCGCAGTCACGCCAGGGCATTACGGTTTAAGCCGCAAGATGGATTGGCGGTCATTTGCCGCGGGAGAGTTTCGATTTACCCACAGCGGGGTGATCTACAGCTGATTGTTGAGGGGATTGAGCCGGAGGGGGTTGGAAGTTTGCAACTTGCCTTTGATCAGTTGAAAGAGAAATTGGCGAAAGAGGGTCTGTTTGCCGACGAATTAAAACAACCACTTCCTGTTTTTCCGCAAACAATCGGTGTTGTAACTTCACCATCCGGGGCGGCTATTCGGGATATTCTAAGTGTGTTGCAGAGACGTTCTTCCGGATTGCAGGTTCTGTTGCACCCGGTACGGGTTCAGGGTGAAGAGGCAGCTGAGGAAATCGCCGCGGCAATCCATGCGTTGAATATTGAGGCTAAATCGGATGTCATGATTGTCGGGCGGGGTGGGGGAGCTCGTGAGGATCTCTGGTCTTTTAATGAAGAAGTTGTCGCCAGGGCAATAGCGGCCTCCAGAATTCCGGTTATCTCTGCGGTCGGACATGAAGTCGATTTTTCTATATCGGACCTGGTTGCCGATTTGCGTGCCCCGACCCCGAGTGCTGCTGCCGAATTGGTGGTACAGAATCGCCTCGACCTGGAGCGTCATCTGGATCAGTTGACTTTGCGACTTGCCGGGCAGATACGCTCACGTATGTCTTTATTGCAAAGTCACCTCGATGGACTGGAAAAACGGTTGAAAGCACCGGAAGAATTACTGCAGATGCAGTGGCTACAACTAAATCAGCAGCAGCATCGTCTGCGGCAGTCAATGGTTGCAATGATCGAGCTGCAAAATCATAAACTTGCCCTTCTTGCGGGGCGACTTGAAACATTATCTCCTCTGGCCGTTTTATCTCGTGGTTATGCAATCGTCAAGACGGTGAAAACTGGCAAGGTTGTTATGGACTCTGCACAGTTGGAGGCTGGAGAGAAATTGCAATTAAAGCTCGCTGTCGGACAAGTGTCGGCGACTGTGACAACAATCGACACAAAAGGTACAAAATAACAGTTTAAGCCCTTGACGGAGCACCTAAGTGCTGTAAATAATCGAGACTCACTATCCACCCAGAAATGGAACAGAAACATGGCGACACAAAACAGTTTTGAAGCATCATTGCAAAAGCTTGAAGATGCGGTAGAGCAACTGGAATCGGGCGAGCTTACCCTTGATCAGGCGTTAAAAGTTTTTTCCACTGGGGTCAAACAGGCAGAGACTTGTCGTAAATCTTTACGTCAGGTTGAGTTGCAGGTTGATCAGCTACTTCAACAGGATGATGGAACTTTGCAGCGGGAGCCATTTGATGGTGAGTGAGAACTGGCAATTACAGGCCTACCTTAAAGAGCATGTTAAACTGGTTGATGCGGCGATGGATCGGTATTTGCCCGGAGTTGAGACCCTTCCCGCCACTTTGCACGATGCGATGCGCTATTCGGTTTTTGCCGGTGGAAAACGGATTCGACCCATTTTGATGTTGGCAGCCTGTGAAGCTGTTGGTGGTGATAGGGAAAATGTATTGCCAGCGGCGTGTGCTATTGAAATGATCCATAGTTATTCGCTGATACATGACGATTTGCCAGCAATGGATGACGATGATTTTCGCCGGGGAAATCCAACCAATCATAAGGTTTATGGCGAAGCGACTGCAATCCTGGCAGGTGACGGGTTGCTGACTGAAGCATTTCACCTCCTTTCCAACCGGTCTGTCTGGGGGCATGTTACAGCCGATATCCAGCTTGAGGCGATTCATATCCTGGCAAAAAATGCCGGTTCGCGGGGGATGGTTGGTGGTCAGGTGGTTGATATGGAAATGGAAGAGAAACCCGTTGATCTGCCGACCGTTGAATATATCCACACCCATAAAACCGGCGCTCTGATTTTAGCCGCAATAGAAGTCGGAGCTATTCTGGGAGGGGCATCAACAGGACAACGTCAGGCCCTTTGCCGTTATGGTGAGGCCGCAGGCCTGGCCTTTCAGGTTGCCGATGATATCCTCGATATCGTGGCAGATCAATCCCAATTGGGTAAGGATGTTGGCAGCGACCAACAACGTAGTAAAGCCACTTATCCGGCATTACTCGGGTTAGCTGGTGCACGCCAGCATGCGAATGAATTACGTGAAACAGCGCTTTCTTCGTTGCAGCTTTTCGGTGATTCAGCGCGGCCGCTGCGAGAGATAGCAAGCTATATTGTCGATCGTTCTTTCTAGTGTCCCGGCGCAATTTTCCGCCATCTCATGCATGACACGACACTAGGTGTTGAGTGCCACGACATCGTAGACACTTTTTAGTGCCAGGACATCGTGAACTCAACCGAATATTTTAGCGAATTTTGTAATCAAATTCTTCAATCTGAACTTTGTCCAGATAGAGTTTCAACCTTTGTTCTTTGACATCGATAGTAGCCACCACGTATTCGAGCTTTGCTTCC
>LLYT01000107.1 GCA_002049545.1 Deltaproteobacteria bacterium tcs-42
TGTTTGATTGCTTTTTTGTTTGCTTGTGACCTGATATAAAGCAGTGTCCGTGCCAAGTTGTAAAAAATAAAATCCAAAAACCCTTAAGTTATTGAAATAATAGGAATAATTATTTTTAAAATAAGATGATCACCAATAAAATCACAGCGACTCATGTATAAAGAGGACATACAGTTGGAGAGCGGCAAACAGAAAGATCACATCCATAGATAACCATAACTGCGCGGAATCATAGGCATATTGCGAAAAATATAAATTGTATATATTTTTATTCTGCTAAATATTTTATTTATGCGGGGGATGGAGACCAGTCGATTTAAGATGGCGGCGCAAAAAGTCCGCCCTGCGGTGTTACGGTATTTTTCAGGACCTCGACATACTCTATGTATGTCTTCGCTCCTGAAACACCACCAGGCCTTGTCGGATGAAATTTCGGCTAAGCCATCCCATGAGTTTTTGCGAAAGCATTATTTAAAGGTTGTGTCGTTTTTCGATGATTGCTTCGACCAGTAGACCGGTTGGGATTGCGAGGGCGATAGTGATGAGTGCTCGTCCGATAGCAAAGGGCCAGCCGAGAAATCCCACTTCAACAGGGATCATTTGTAGTTTGACTGCATAGCTGGTCAGGACAATAGTGATGACCGCCCAGCGGGCTCCCCGTTTTTGAATTTCCATAAGCAGCGGAAAAATAATGTAGGCGGGACCGATTAAGAGAGTGCCACATAATGTTGCGATCAGCAGACTTTTTATTCCCCCCTCCCGCCCCAGCAGGCGGACAATCACATCTCTGCTGATCCAGACTTGAAGTAATCCGACCAGGCTGAAAACGGAAATAATCAACAGAAGGACCGAGGAGAAAGTAACCGACGCACTTATAAGTGCCTGTGCGGCCCGTTCTGAATTCACCAGAAAGGCAATGCTATAGAGGAGGATCGTCGAAATAAACAACCATTGTGTGCGCAGGAGAGTCATCATAGCAATAACCCCAGAATAAGCCCGCACAACATTGCTGCGATAAAGCTGATTCCGTTTCGAACCAGGGCAAAGTGTAGGCCAAAGGTTGTTGCTTCAAAAGGTAAGGTGATAATACCGATAGTGATCCAGCTGAAAACAAAGGCGGCGATCGCCGGAGGCCAGGCTCCTGCACTGAGCAGGGTTTCGGCGAGGGGATAGGCTGCCAATGGCGGTCCAATAGAAACTGCGCCGGCAAAAGAGCTGATCAACAGAGAAAAAAGACTGCTCGATTTTCCGAGATGCTGGGTGATCAGTTCCGCAGGGATAAATTCCTGAAACAAACCGACAAGGCCAAAAATGGCCATGAGGAATGGGAGCAGTTTGGACAAAGATTGCCACGAAAGTCGAAGTGACTCTACGACCTTGTTTCGATCAATGGGCCATAAAAAACAGTAGCAACAAATGATAATAACAATGTAAATGACCCCAACTGAGAGCATATAAACGTCTAATTCTCTGACAGTTTCAGTTGGGTCAGGCGACACGGTTTTGTGGCGTTCCATGTTGGAACGCAGCAACATTTGCAACCACAATATCGAGCAGGCGCTGTCGTGCTTCAGCCGTAGCCCAGGCTATGTGTGGAGTGATAAGGCAGTTTGGCGCAGAAAGTAACGGATTGTCTGCGGCTGGTGGTTCCTGGGACAGGACATCGGTGGCATAGCCCCCCAGGTAGCCTTCTTCAAGGGCTTCGGCAACGGCTTTTTCGTTGATTAATTGGCCGCGGCCCGTATTGATCAACAGCGCTCCCTGTTGGACGCGCGCCAGATGAGCGGTATCGACCAGGTTCTCGGTTGCTTCGGTCAGCGGACAATTGAGGCTGATAATATGGGAGTCAGAAAAGAGTTTGTCGATATCGACAAATTCAAGATCGGTTGCGTGCCGATATTTTTCTGGATGGGCGGTTTGCACCAGAACCTGCATGCCAAAAGCTTTTGCAATCTGTGTGACTTGTTGCCCAATCTGTCCGTAGCCGACCACTCCGATGGTTTTCCCGGCCAGTTCGGTTAAGGGGCGATCTCTAAAACTGAAGTCGGGGCAGGCGACCCAGTCTCCTTGCTCAACCATCGCGGCATGGTGGCCAACATGTTGGGTCATTTCCAACAGCAGGGCAAATACCATCTGTGCAACCGAGCCGGTGCTGTAACCGGGAACATTGGTGACAACAATATTATGTTTTTTCGCCGCTTCAAGATCGACAACATTCACTCCGGTGGCAAGGACGCCAATGTATTTTAGTGATGGCAGCATCGCTATGGTATCGGCCGAGATAACCGTTTTATTGGTGAGTAAAATCTCCGCATCGTGTCCCCTCTCTGCAACCAGTGCGCGATCTGTACGCGGGTGAATGATGCACGAACCCAATTCTTTCAAACGGGTCCAGTCCAGATCTCCGGGGTTGAGGGTATAGCCGTCCAGAACAACAATTTTCATAATCAATCCTTTGTTTTTTCGCCAATGCCGAACAGATGAGACAGCGCTTGTTTCTCTTCTGCTGTGACAACATCGATCCGTGGCAGTTTTGCATGGCAGACGCGATTACGCCCAGATTCTTTTGCCCGATAGAGATAGTGATCAGCTTGTTTAACCAGCTCTTCCACCGTTGTTTCCTGTCGGTCGGCGTAAGTTGAGATCCCCAGGCTGACGGTCATATGCAGGGGGTGGCCATCAACATCCAAGGGAAGCTCTTCGATCCTTTGTCTGATTCGTTCAGCGACTGGCAGACAGGCGGCCAGATTGGTGTCGGGGAGAATCACAGCAAATTCCTCTCCACCGTAGCGGCAGGGAACATCAAGTTTACGGACAGTTTGTTGCAACAGTTGCGATAGATGAATTAAAGCTTGATTGCCAACTTCATGCCCCCATTGATCGTTGACCTTTTTGAAAAAGTCGATATCGAGCATAATCAGCGATGTTGGCTGACCGCTCCGTTGGGTTCTTTCAATCTCCTGCTCCAGCGCCTGGGCAAAATAGCGATAGTTGGCAATACCGGTCAAGGTGTCAGTTCGTACCAGGTTGGCTAATTCATTCACCCTCTGGCGTAACTCAACGACGTCGGTTACGATCGGGCAGTTGGTTTCACCGACGGGGCAGAGTGGGGGCTCCGATTGGGGTTGCTGCAGGGCATCATGATTGACAGTCATGGTGCTTTTATATGCAAATATTGGACAGGGATCAATTGATATTTGCTGGATTCGCTAAAAAGCATGGGCAGATAGGGTCCGCTCAAGAGCCTCAGAGAGGTAACTTCTTTGCCCCGGTGCATTTTTGATCGGCGGCGATAATTTCAAAGAGGAAAGCAGCAGAATTCAGTCGATAAAATAGCCGGCGATTCGCCAGGTATTATCGTGCTCGAGCATGACAGTCACGGTTTCAACAAGGTGATCCTTATTTTGAAACTGTGAATCAAAGTGATAAGCCATATATTCCCCGTCGGGGACGCCTGAACCGGCATCTCTGGTATAGATGTAATCTTTCTGTTTTCGTTCCAGCAGTTTTCCGGCAACAGAGCGGACTGCGGAGAGCCGCTGTACCCACTCGGGTTGCGGAACTTCATTTTTCAGATAAGCAGAACATGATTCCCAGCTTTGTGCATATTGACCAGAATCGACCAGTTCAAAAAAATCGGTCGCAGCAATGCTTGAAAGATCAATTCGTTGCTGATCTGGTTTGCGGCTTATACTTGGATAGAAAATAATAATAAGTGCGATCACGCCAAGAAAAGCGTGAACACGATATTTGCGTGGAAACACGTTGAACCTCCAAAAGGGTTAGTCAGATAAAAATTGCTCGCCCACTATAATCAGGATTGTCAGGCAGGGCAATAAATCTTTAAAAAACCTGATCATTGAGAGATTTTTTGCACCATTATTCTGTCTGGTGTGTTTGCAAAATTATTTGTAACGGGCGACTCGCAGCCCGTTTCCCTCAGTGACGGTGACAGTCCGTCCCTGTGTAACCGTGAGAGACATAGGAGGCCAACATCAGGATTATCACTCCGGGTAGCACCTCCCCGTCGCACCCATCGAACGGGGTTGCCGGAGGTAAGTAACTCGCTACGTCGTGAGGCGGGCGGGAGAAG
>LLYT01000108.1 GCA_002049545.1 Deltaproteobacteria bacterium tcs-42
GTTTCTAAGTCCTTGATTTTGTGAGCAAGACGGAAATCGCATTTTCGGCTTGCGGAGTTGAAAAGGCCCAGGATGGGACTTTTTCAACATCCTGTTATGTGGCTGATTGACTTCCCTGCTTTTCGGGTTGCGCTGGTGAATAACCTTTAACCAGGATTTCAAATGTTTCAGTCAACGGGTTGTAGTGCCTCAGCTGTCCAGTGCTTAAATTATAATACCAGCCGTGCAAGCTCAATTGCCCTTGGGCAACCCTTTCTCTGACCCACGGGAAGGTCATCAGGTTTCTCAGTGATACCAGGATGGATTCTTTTTCACAGGCTCGTGCCTGATTCTGCGTGGTTTCATCAGGCATTTCCTGCAAAACTTTATCTCGGGCAGAAGCGGCAATACTGACCCACTTACCGATAAATTCTCCAGTCTCTTCACCTTGTGCCGATTTCATCAATGCGCCAATGCCTCCGCAATTGGAATGGCCGAAAACAATAATATCAGAAACCTCCAGGTGGCAAACGGCATATTCAATTGCTGAACTCACTCCATGGTAATCATCATTATTCAAGTAGGGAGGCACCAGATTGGCAATATTGCGCAGGATAAACAGGTCCCCTTGCGAAGAATCGGTTACCAGGGCTGGATCAACTCGGGAATCGCAACAGCCAATCAAAAGGGCTTGCGGTTTCTGTCCCTTTGTTAAATTCCTAGCAAGCTCTGAGTTTTCGCCAAAATGTTGCTGTTGAAAATTTTCTATACCAGCGAGAAATTTAGTTACATCTGCCACCTGATCTTACCTCCATTTTTTCAGTGCCGAACTCTAGCACAAATGTCCATGAAAATTATACTTTCACAATGAGGCTGTCAAGAGGTTTTTATTCAAGATAAAGAAATTTATTTTGAATAAATATATGGCGAGGGATGGTAATCGTGATGGTTTGGTTGTCTTGTTAAAAAGCTGTTGCCAGAGATAAAAACCGCTTTTTTGTCACAGAATCTGCAACCACTGAGATGAGGAGGCTATCAAATACACCCGAGATTGAAAAAGTGAATTGATGGATAGAAATGGCGTCCCCCTCAGTTTTCTGTTATGCTCGCGAAAATCTTGTCTATCTAATCATCGATCAGAAAAGGAATAATATGTCGAGTTTCGGGCGTATATTTAGAATCAGCACTTTTGGAGAATCCCATTGTGCCGGAGTTGGTGTTGTTGTCGATGGGGTTCCGTCACGGATGTCGTTGTCGGCAGCGGATATTCAAACACAGCTGGATCGACGCAGACCGGGTGGGAATAAGCTTGGTACTGAGCGAAATGAAGCTGATCAGGTGCAGATTCTCTCCGGGATTGAAAACGGTCTGACTCTCGGTACCCCGATTGGTATGTTGGTCAACAACAAGGATCAGCGCCCTGGAGATTACGGCTCAATGAGCCAGGTTCCACGTCCATCACATGCGGACTACACATACCAGCAAAAATACGGCATTCATGCATCAAGTGGCGGTGGTCGTTCCAGTGCCCGGGAAACTATCGGTAGGGTTGCGGCGGGTGCGATTGCTGAAAACTATCTGCTGGAAGAATATGGGATCGAAATCGTTGCCTGGGTCAGTTCTGTTGGCATCCACGATAGCGACAATGTTGATATGGAAACGCTCACCCGAGCACAAGTTGACGACAATGAAATCCGTTGTCCCGATTCCCGGGCAGCGGAGAAAATGACGGCTGAAATTGTCGCCGCCCGTGAGGCGAAAGATTCGGTTGGTGGTGTGGTCAGCTGTGTCTGTCGCAATCTTCCTGCTGGATTGGGCGAACCGGTTTTTGATCGTCTGGAAGCAAAACTGGCTCATGCCATGCTGTCGCTTCCGGCAACCAAAGGTTTCGAAATCGGTTCAGGGTTTTCCGGTGCCGGGATGCGTGGCTCTTCGCACAACGACCCGTTTGTCAAAAAAGGGGAGGGGTTGGGGACATCAACAAACAACAGTGGTGGTGTTCAGGGTGGAATTTCAAACGGTGAGCCGGTCTATTTCCGTGTGGCATTCAAGCCTCCAGCAACCATTGGACAAGAACAACAAACGGTCGATTATTCAGGCAAAGAAACAGTTTTAGAAGCTAAAGGACGTCACGATCCCTGTGTTGTCCCCAGAGCGGTGCCGATTGTTGAAACCATGGCAGCATTGGTGTTGGCCGATTTGGTGCTGATCCAGAAGATGCGAATCTGACGGTTCAAAAATAAATCGTAGAGGCGCTGCTTGCCGCGACCTGTCGGTATTATCAAAGAAGGGCGCGGCAAGCAGCGCCCCTACCAAAGAGAAATAAATGATAATTGACTGGTATCCGGGCCATATGAAAAAAGCCCGGGCACAGATTATTGAAATACTGCCGAAAATTGACCTGGTGATTGAAATTCTCGATGCCCGGCTTCCGGCCAGTAGTGCCAATCCCCTGTTGGAGCGTTTACGTGGCGATAAGCCCTGTATCAAGGTGCTTAACAAAAATGACCTTGCCGATCCAACCATCACCACAAGATGGGTGGGTTTTCTTGAAAAGCAGCAGGGGGTCAAGGCGATTCCACTTGAAGCGATAAATCGCCGCGATGCCGGACTGATTCCAAAACTATGTCGCAAACTCCTTCCTGCACGGGCCAAGGCAAAAAAACCGTTACGGGTGCTGGTGGTAGGAATCCCCAATGTCGGTAAATCGACATTGATCAACACGATGGCAGGTAAAAAAATAGCGCGAGTCGGCGACAAGCCGGCCATCACCACTTGTCCGCAACAGATAGACCTGCGCAACGGCATTCTTCTCTCCGATACCCCTGGCCTTCTGTGGCCGGTTCTGGATGATCTCCCCGGAGCCTGTCGCCTCGCTGCCAGTGGCGCGATCGGTGATAATGCTTTCGATACCGTTGAGGTTGGATTGACGACAGCTCAGTATCTGGCGGAGAAATACCCGGCACTGTTGTTAAAACGCTACAAGCTTGTGGAATTAGCAGACACTCCGCAAAAGGTTGTCGAAGCCATTGGGCGGCGGCGCGGTTGTTTAATTAAAGGGGGTGACGTCGATATCCATCGAGCAGCAGAGTTGTTGTTGCGTGAACTAAGAAGTGGCAATCTTGGACGTATTTCACTCGAACGTCCCGAAGAAGCGACCGGAGCATTTGTGGAAGGAGTCACTCTGGATGAAAACCAGGGCCAAAATTAAAGATATTTTTGTCAGTGATATCTCTTTTGAAGCAACCGAAGAAGATATTCACAAACTGTTTTCGGTCTGCGGAACAGTTCGTTCTATAAACATGGTCACCGATTCACGCAGTGGTCAATTCAAGGGGGTCGCCTTTGTCTGCATGTCCAATGCTGCGGAAACCAGAGAGGCGATCAACATGCTTGATGGAACACGATTGGTTGATCGCTGTATCAGTGTTTCCGCAGCAAAAACCAAAGAAGAGATGAAGACTGAGGCGCCAGTCGAAATTGTCGAAAAAAGAACCCGGCGTAGGAGGGTACCGAAGGGGCGGAAAAAGGTGCGTTAGCAGGCTGTTGAAAAACAGCCTGTGGAGCCCATGGACGGGCGACCAAAATCGAGGGCTGGTTTCTAAGTCCTTGATTT
>LLYT01000109.1 GCA_002049545.1 Deltaproteobacteria bacterium tcs-42
GGAAGCAAAGCTCGAATACGTGGTGGCTACTATCGATGTCAAAGAACAAAGGTTGAAACTCTATCTGGACAAAGTTCAGATTGAAGAATTTGATTACAAAATTCGCTAAAATATTCGGTTGAGTTCACGATGTCCTGGCACTAAAAAGTGTCTACGATGTCGTGGCACTCAACACCTACCATCTGCGCTAAGACAACCGGCCCATCAATCTGAAAACAACTGTGGCCACAGAATATCGATCTGCTTGAGTGTTTCTGCCATCGTACCTGAATTATCAACCACAAAATCGGCTTGTGCGATTTTTTTCTGTTGTTGCATTTGAGCCGCCATCCGTTGCTGTGCGCCCGTCTCACTCAACCCATCCCGTGCCATCAAACGTTCAAGCTGTTCTGCTGGATCGATTTTAACCACCAGAACCTTGTCCACACGGCTTTCTGCCCCAACTTCAAACAACAAAGGGGCTGCGTAAACAATCAGTGGGATATCGCTCCTTTTCTTCAATTCCTGCAGCCGCTCAATCGATTTTTTTGCGATTTCCGGATGAATGATCCGATCCAGCATCACACGAACCTTGACGTCGGCAAAAACCATCTCCCCCAATCGATCACGATCCAGACTGCCATCATTCTGGAGAATCTCCCCTCCAAACGCCTGGACCATTTTCTTTAGTGTCGAAGAGCCCGACTCCACAACCTCACGAGCCAGCTGATCGGCATCGACAACAACAGCGCCACGGTGAGCCAGTTCTTTTGTGACAGAACTTTTACCAGATGCAATATTTCCCGTCACTCCAAGAACCAAAGTTTGATTTTCCATCTTTAGACTTCCCCTTGACTTTGCTCCATTATTGACGATGATCGTAGCATCTATGGATATCACTGAATACAATTTTCAACGCTGCAAACTCTGTGGAGAAACAGCAGCAGAACCAACCTATTCCCTCAGTGACAGCACCATCTACGTCTGTCGCTGTTGTGATTTTCACTTCCTGAACCGACTTGACTGCCTGTCTGAAAAATCGAGCGGACAAGAACATCTCAACGAAAAATCACGACACTACATAGAATCGCGCATGGACGAAAACCACCATCTGCACCAAAACCGCCTTGCTTTTATAGCAAGCTATCTGCACCTATCCCAGTGTGAAGCACTTGATATAGGTGCCGGTCTGGGACAATTTCAACGGCTATTGAATAATCGTGGGGCCAGAACCATGGGCATTGAACCAAGCTCTCTGCGCCGGACATACGCATGGGAAAAGCTTGGGCTCGATCTGCATGGTGAACTCGTCGAGAGTGATTATTGGCAGACACGATTTATCCAGCATTTCGACCTGATCACCCTGTGGGATGTGATTGAGCATGTCGATTTTCCGCACCAAACTCTGGAATCGGCCATCAAACTACTCAAGCCCGGTGGAATACTATGTTTAGATACGCCATCACGGGAAGTATTCCCCTATCGATTCAGTCAGAAACTTTATCGCTTAAGCGGGGGGAAAATCGGTCTGTTTCTGCCCAGCTTTTACTCAACCGTTCGCTATGGACACAAACAGATTTTCACACAGCAGCAGCTCTCTGAACTATTGGAGCGTTCCGGGCTAGAAATAATCTCTTCTGTCTCTTCCGGCACAGGCAAATTGTTCTCCAACAGCAAAATTGTCCTGGCTGGCCGGAAAACAGCATCCATGTGAGGTTTTCTCAGTGCCTCAGTGGCCGTGCGCAGATCTGTTGTTGGCAGCATAGAAGCGTTATTTTCCCTTTTCCAAAACCCTGGATATCGCTTTTTCCCAACCACGCAACAAGGTATCACGTTCCCTCTGGCTGGAATTGGGGGTAAATATTGCATCCCTCTGCCAGTGCTCACGAATATCGGCAAGAGACTCAAACAAGCCAAACTGCACCCCTGCCAGATAAGCAGCACCCAGAGCGGTGGTTTCTGTCACCTGAGGCCGTTCAACCGGGACATTCAGCAAATCTGCCAGAAACTGGAGGAACCATTCATTGGCAACCATACCGCCATCGACCCGCAAAGCCTTTGGGGCGGACCCACTATCACGCTCCATTGCTGCCATCAGATCATAGGTCTGATATCCAACCGACTCCAGGGTTGCCCGCGCAATCTCAGCAATTCCGGTATCGCGAGTTAAGCCAAAAATAGCCCCACGGGCATGAGGATCCCAGTGTGGAGCACCCAGTCCGGTAAAGGCTGGAACCATATAAACGCCCCGGTTAGACTCAAGTCCGCGGGCTAACCCTTCAACTTCTCCCGCAGAGTCAATCAATTTGATACCATCACGAAGCCACTGCATCGCCGCACCAGCAACAAAGATCGATCCTTCGATTGCATAACTGGTTTCCCCCTTGATTCGATATGCTACCGTCGTCAACAAACGATTTTCGGAGCGGAATGCCGTTTTTCCGGTATTCAACAATACGAAACAGCCGGTTCCATAGGTACTCTTGATCATCCCCGGCTCCAGGCAAGCCTGTCCAATAGTCGCTGCCTGCTGATCGCCAGCTATCCCTCCAATCGGAATGGGACGACCAAACAGACCAGCCTCAGTCATACCAAAATCGGCACTACAATCCTTAACCTCTGGAAGCAGTGACTGGGGGACGTGAAACAACTCCAGTAACGATTCATCCCACTGTTGCGTGTGAATGTTAAACAACATGGTGCGTGATGCGTTGGTGGCGTCTGTGGCATGGGATTGCCCACCGGTCAAACGCCAGAGGAGAAAACTGTCGATAGTACCAAAAGCAAGCTCTCCAGCCTCCGCTTTAACCCGGGCACCTGGGACATTGTCGAGAATCCAGCGCAACTTTGTTGCGGAAAAATAGGGATCAAGCAACAACCCGGTCGATTCAGCAACCTGCTCTTCATTTCCTGCCAATTTCAACTCAGAACAGTACTCTGCCGTACGCCGGTCCTGCCAGACAATGGCATTGTAAAGTGGCTCACCACTGTTTCGATCCCAGACCAGGGTGGTTTCTCGCTGATTGGTGATACCAATCCCGGCTACGTCAATCCCCTCCTCTTTCGCCTGCTGCAGAACCTGCCGACAGACGCTGAGAACGGTTTGCCAGATCTCTTCAGGATCATGCTCAACCCAACCGTCCCGGGGAAAAATCTGCCTGAATTCGTGCTGGGCAACAGCCACACAATCTCCACCTGCAGAAAAAATCATCGCTCGTGAACTGGTCGTTCCCTGATCAATTGCCAGGATATGATGTCCGCTCATAAATCCTCCCTTGAACATTAAATTGCTCGGTTATCAGCGATTCGAAAGTCAATAAGATTCACAATGTTCGCTTACGAATATTTTTACTGTACAATGAGTTGCGCATCGCGTAAAGTCTGTTATAACAAATAGTAACTATTCCCACCACTACTGATAGGGGCTTGTGGCACCCATGGAAAGGGCGTCTGTCGCCACGGACGGCGACAGTCGAACGGCCATGGACGGCGCAAAGTGGCCCTTGGAATGGGTGCCTCAAGGCATTGCTGAACAATCAGAGAATAGAATGGCCCTGTCACCAAGACCAAGCCCT
>LLYT01000011.1 GCA_002049545.1 Deltaproteobacteria bacterium tcs-42
CACGGACGGCGACAGTCGAACGGCCATGGACGGCGTAAAGTGGCCCTTGGAATGGGTGCCTCAAGGCATTGCTGAACAGTTACAATTTAATGACTCTATCTGCCAAGGAGGAAAAGCTATGGAAGCACAGTTTCAAGTAAAAACCGACCCGGAACTCTGGGCCAAACTCGATATGGACGTGGAACGTTTTTCTAACGTTCCGCCATCCTTGACCGGTGCATTTACTGAGATTTTTTTAAGCCAGGAAAATCGCCCGGAACGGATGGCCTACTTTGACGATATGGTAAGAAACATCTTTACTGGCCGTATCCAGGAGATGTACGACGCCAGGCAAGAAGGTCGTCCCGTAGTCGGGACCTTCTGTGTCTTCGTTCCAGAGGAGATCATCGATGCGGTTAATGGGGTTTGTGTTGGTCTCTGCGGTGGTTCACAGTTCTCAATTCCCGATGCCGAACAAATTATCCCGCGTAATATCTGCCCCATGGTTAAGTCAGCCTTCGGTTTCAAGGTTGGTCGGATCTGCCCCTTCTTCCAGGTCGTCGATTTTGTTTATGGCGAAACCACCTGCGACGCCAAGAAGAAAAACTGGGAGTTGCTTGATGACTACGTTCCGACCTATGTCATGGAAATTCCACAGATGAAACGTGAGCGGGACAAAAAGTTGTGGATTGAGGAGGTGCAGGATTTCAAGGTTGCCATGGAAGAAAAGTCCGGCAAAGAGGTTACCGAAACCAGACTGAAAGCGTCCATTGAAAAATTGAACGCAAAGCGCAAAGCGATGCAGCGTTTGAATGATTTACGCCACCATGACCCCTCGCCGATCAGTGGTCGCGATATGTTGCTGATTCAGCAGATCGCTTTTTATGACATCCCGGAACGTTTTACCGGAAAAGTGCATGAACTCTGTGAGGAGCTTGAGGCCCGGATCAAAACTGAAAACTATGTTGCTCCCAAAGGGACCACCCGGCTGATGATCTCAGGGACGCCCATGGCGCTGCCGAACTGGAAAGTTCACAACATCATCGAAACATCGGGTGCAGTCATCGTCAACGAGGAGAGCTGTATCGGCACGCGCTATTACAAGGATACCATCGCGACCGATGGCACCAGTATGGATCAAATGCTGGAGAGGTTGACCGAACGTTATATGAAGATCGACTGTTCCTGTTTTACCCCGAATGATGATCGGATCGACCAGGTTCTTAAAGAGTACCGTGAGTCGGGTGCTCATGGGCTTGTCGACTGCTGCCTGCAGTTCTGCCACACCTATAATTCCGAGGCGGTCAAACTGCGCCGGGCGTGTGAAAAAGAGGGAATTCCGTTCCTGTCGATCGAGACCGATTATTCGCCGGAAGATGTTGGTCAGCTCCAGACCAGAATCGAAGCCTTTGTCGAACAGATTGAGGATTAGCGATAATGACCATAGGAATTGATCTTGGCTCAAGAACCATCAAGCTGGCTGTCCTTAAGGATGGTCAGCTTGATTCATGGAAAGTCGTCGAAAGCAGCTTTAAGCCCCATCTCCAATCGCAGGAATTACTCCAGGCTTATCCAGCAAAAAACATTATTGCGACCGGCTATGGCCGGCATTTGGCGAAAAAACATTTTGCTAAAGGTGTTATTACCGAAATCAAAGCCCATGCCCTGGGTGCGTACCATCTGTTTCCCGGTTGCCGTACCATCCTTGATGTTGGCGGGCAAGACTCCAAGGTGATCAGTCTGGATGCCAACGGCAAGGTCAGTAACTTCCAGATGAACGATAAATGTGCTGCCGGAACCGGTAAGTTCCTTGAAATGATGGCGGGATCACTTGGCTTTGAGCTCGATGAGTTTGGCGAGGCTGCATCGCTAGCATCTAATAACCTCAGCATCGGTAGTATGTGTGCTGTGTTTGCCGAATCTGAGGTTGTCTCTTTACGCAATGATGGTCATTCTTCTGCAGACATTGCACGGGCAGTTCACATATCTGTCGTCGACCGGGTTGCAGCGATGTTGGAAAGAATTGGCATCTCCGGTGAGTTGGTTTTTTCTGGTGGCGTGGCCAATAACAGTTGTATTGCACAGCTGTTGGAGAAAAAACTTGGCCGACCCGTTTTTGTTCCCAAAGTCCCCGATATTGTCGGAGCGCTGGGTGCGGCATTGCATAAACCGTGATCTCTTTAATCTGCAAAACAGAATCAGTCTGCGATATATCAAATAATCCCCTGCAGTGGACCACCGTTCACCGCTAATTGGTCAACTTGCTTTTCAATTTCTGGATCATCAATCAATGCGGGAGCATGGTGTGGTTTGCTGCGGGCATCAATGAGTAGAGATCCTGAACAGCCCCAGTGTTTGGCTTTTGAAAAATGACCGATACCGTAGATATCGGCCGCCGGGTTGGAACGGGTAAAGCAAACCCAGAGCCAGTTGTTTAAGAGCGCCGCACAGAATTCACTATCATCAACAACCAAAATCATGGGAAAGCGATTGATGGGGTTATCCGGAGTCAACGTTTTACAGAAGCGGAGCAGATTCAGGTCTTCTCCCGGCATAGATTCGCTGCAAGCCGGCCCCTCGAGGAGCAGAATTCCCGGCAGGGCAAGGGCAGGTTTTTTAAATCCGCGAGGCAGGGTTAAATTTTCAGGAATTTCTGTCGGCAGGTCACGCCGTTTTTCACCGACAGCGGCAATAACGACTTTCGAGCCCTGATTCAGCCCGTGGCCGCTGTAATCGAGGGTATCAATGGTTGTCGCAGTCTGAAAGTGCAGGTCGCGTTGCCAGTCGACTCTTTCCAAAAGGTGTTGGAAAAAATCTGGAATGTTGTTGACATCCAGCTGTGGATTGTCGTTTTGGTTCGCTATCAGCAGATATTTGGCCAGGGATAACTGCCCTTGTCCCAATATGGCATTGGCTTGAGTCAGTAGCTCCTGTGGTTGGTCGGGTTTGCTGTAGGGGGTGTAACGTTCGCTGCCAATGGCAAGCAACAGTGGATGAACCCCGGCGGCATCGACAGCATGAACCGCTTTGATTCCGGGGAGAATCTCCGGGATCAGTGCTCCCGTCAGCTCATGGATAAATTCGCCGAAACTGGTATCTTCCTGCGGGGGCCGACCCACCGTAGTGAAAGGCCAGATAGCATCGGAACGATGGTAGACGCGATCAACCTTGATCAGTGGAAAATCGTGAGCCAGGCTGTAGTAGCCAAGGTGATCACCGAAAGGCCCTTCGGGTTTTTGTTGCTTCGGATCAATGGTGCCGCAGATGACAAAATCGGCTTCTGCCGGCATGGGTAAGAAACCGGGAGGCTGTACCAGCGGGATTCGATGGCCACCAAGAAGTCCAGCGAAGGCGAGCTCCGGCATTCCTTCGGGGAGTGGCATAACGGCGGCAATCGACAGGCTTGGTGGACCACCGACAAAAATGTTAATGCGAAACGGCTGGTCAAGCTCCAGTGCTTCCTGATGATGAACACCGATACCGCGATGCAGCTGATAATGGAGGCCAATCTCCCGATCCTGAAGGTAATCGTTTCCCGATAACTGGACTCGATACATTCCCAGGTTGGAGGAACGAAACCCCGGTTTCCGACTGCTTTCGCTGTAGACTTGTGGCAAAGTAATAAATGGGCCACCATCGTCGGGCCAGCTTTTTATCTGTGGCAGATCGCTGACGGTTGTCTGCTGCTGTAAAATTGAACCCGATTTAATTTTTTTGGGTAGCAAATGAAAGGCGGCCGGGGGGGCTGAAAGAAACATGGAGGGGTTTTTCAGCAGAGCTTTTGGGTCAAGCTTCAGTTTAACCAGGGTTTCGACTTGTTGCAGGGTATCGCGAAATAGATATCGGGTTCGATCCAGTGTTCCAAACAGGTTGGCCACGGCTGGAAAACGGCACCTGGTGAGGTTGGTGAAGAGCAGAGCAGGCCCTTGATGTTGATAGACCCGTCTCTGGATCGCACCAGCCAGAAGATTCTCTTCAATCGGCTGTTCGATGCGGATGAGTTGGCCACTATTTTCCAGTGCATTGACCGCTTGCCGGAGAGTTCTGTATCCCATTGCAGATGTCCCTCTGTAAGGTGAGTAAAAGAGTCAATTTTATACTTCAGAAGGGGAAAAAAGGCAATGCAGGTGGCGTGACCCGGAGGCTGTTTAGGGAAAATACTGGAATAAAGGTTCAAAAAAAGCAATACTCCAGTATGAACAGCTGTTACTTGGCAGTTTAAGCTTGTGATGAGGAGTCACTAAATGCGTATCAAGTTGGCCATCAGATACACGGCGATATCGAGCATTGTTCTGCTTATTGTTATGTCCATTTCCGCTTATTTACATATCGATAAGGTGCAAAAGGTTTTTACCGAAAAAGCGATGCAGGAAGCCGACGTCCTCTCGGAGATGATTCTTCGCGATTCTCACCATTTAATGCTGTCTGACAACAACGAGCAGCTGCAGTCGATGATTGAGGAAATTGGTCGAACTCCACGGGTCAAAAGAGCCCGTATCCTTGGGAAAGAAGGGGTTGTCAGCTTCTCCATGAACAAGCATGAAATCGGGACAGCTCTGAGTGAAACGGATGAGAGCTGCTCTTTTTGCCATCTGGAAGGCTCCAAGGCATTAGTGGATGTCCCGGTTGAAAAACGAACCCGGGTTTTTTCCGACGATTCTGGCACCCAGTATTTGAGCATCACCCGGGGGATTTATAACGAGCCAAGTTGTTATACGGCCGACTGTCATGCCCATTCATCTGAAGAGAAGAAAATCGGTGTCCTGGATCTGGTGGTCTCTCAGGGACAGATGGCAGATTTGGCACATGTCCATCATAGAGATGTGATTATTTCAACAACAGTGATGTTGATTGTTCTGTCCCTTTGCCATTATCTGGTGGCCAGAAAGTATATTTGCGATCCGATTCAGGGCTTGCTGGAACGTACCCAGGCTCTCTCTGAGGGGGATTTGTCAGCCCGGGTGGAAAACCTTTCCAATGATGAACTGGGAGAATTGGGAAGTTCATTCAATAATATGGCCGATAATCTGGCGCAGGCACAAATTGAGTTGCAGGACTGGGGCAATACGCTCGAGCAGAAAGTCGAAAAGCGTACAGCTGAAATCACCGATATGCAGAGCCAGCTCCTGCGTTCTGCCAAGTTGGCCTCAATGGGGAAACTGGTTGCCGGGATTGCACATGAAATCAACAATCCGCTCACCGGAATATTGATGTTCGCATCACTCTCATCTAAAACTCCTGACCTGCCGCCGCAGGTTAAGGACAATCTTGATTTAATTGTTTCAGAGACTGGCAGGTGTGCCAAAATAGTTCGAGGGCTGTTGGAGTTTGCCCGTGAGTCATTTCCAGAGAAGAAACCCGATTCTATCAATCGTATCATCGAGCACACATTGGAACTTGTCTCACAGCAGGCAATCTTTCAGGATATCGATGTCCGCTATCGGGGTGGTGACGGGCTGCCTGACCTGGAAGTTGACGCCGATCAAATCCAGCAGGTTTTTTTCAATATGTTTATCAATGCCGGACAGGCCATGCCAAATGGTGGCTCTTTGACAATAACGACCGACTATGTTGAACAGGCAAAAGAGGTCCAGATTGTCATTGAAGATACTGGTGCGGGGATCAGTCAGGAAAATCTGGATAAAATCTTTGATCCGTTCTTTTCGACAAAAGCACAAAAAGGCTTTGGTTTGGGATTGTCAGTTTCCTACGGAATTATCAACAATCATGGTGGCAGGGTCGATGTCAAGAGTCACGTAGGTGAAGGGACCCGCTTCTCAATCTATTTCTCAACTGAAGGGAGTGACTTGCAGAACTCTGGCGAAGAGGGAAGTTCGGCTTGACAGGGGGGCTAGGAGTGATCTTTGACCGAGATTCCCAGCTTTTTCAGTAACGCCTGGAAGTTCGGTCTGAGCATGCCGGTTTCTTCCGCTGCTTTGGTGACATTCCAGTTATTTCTTTCCAGTGCAGCATAGACAAAGGCTTTTTCAGCCGGTTCCACCGCCTGCTCACGAAGTCTTCGCTTGGCTTCTTTCAGCTCTTCAGTATTGACCGGCGCAACCATCTCTGCATTGTCTGCAGCCAGATCCTGTGAGTCGGGCAATTCCAGGCTGTCGCGTTGAATCAGATCCCCCTGGGTTAAAACGACGGCTCTCTCAATAATGTTTTCTAGTTCACGGACATTCCCCGGAAACGGATAATCGTGTAATGCCAGATGTGCATCAGCGGAAAGACCCTTAATCTCCCTGCCGACATCATCAGAAAACTTTTTCAGAAAATAACCGATCAGAAGAGGAATGTCACCCGATCGTTCGCGCAATGGTGGCAGGGTGATCGGGATGATGTTTAAGCGGAAATAGAGATCATCACGAAAAGTTCCCTCTTCGACCATCTTGTCCAGGCCGCGGTTTGTTGCGGCAATCAGGCGGATATCGATAGGGGTTGCCTTGGTTCCACCAATCGGACTCACTTCACGTTGTTGTAAAACGCGGAGGAGTTTTGCCTGGGTTGCCAGGCTTAAATTGGCAATTTCGTCCAGAAATAAACTTCCTCCACTTGCGACGCTGAACAGTCCAGGTTTGGATTGGGTGGCACCGGTGAATGAACCTTTGACGTGGCCGAATAATTCACTTTCAAGCAGGTTTTCGGGTAATGAATTGCAATCGATGGCAACAAAAGGTTGATCTTTGCGTGGACTGTTATTGTGGATAGCCCGGGCAACCAGTTCTTTTCCGGTTCCACTCTCTCCGGTAATCAGAACAGAGCTGTTCGTCGGAGCGACTTGTAGAATCCGTTGAAAGACTTTTTGCATCGATTCGCTTTTGCCAACAAAGGAGTCCGCTACGGTTTCATCCGGGAGGCTCTCGGTGATAACCTCCGATTCAAGGTTGAGGAGTCTTTGTTTGACTGCTGCCTGGACTTTCTCGGTAATCTGCTCTGGCAGAAAGGGCTTGGTCAGGTATTCAAAGGCACCATTTTTCATGGCATCAACGGCAGAATCGACCGTTGCAAAGCCGGTGACGATGATGACCGGGACATTGGGCTGCAGGACGGAAATTGTCTTGAGGACTTCAATCCCACCCATGATCGGCATTTTCAGGTCACTGATGATAACGCTGAAGCTGTCGTTCTGCAGCTTCTCCATACCGACCTTGCCATTCTGGGCAACAGTGACCTGATAGCCTTCCAGAGTCAGCGCTTGTCGAAGCCCTTCTCGAATAATGGTCTCATCATCGATAACCAGAATTTTATGTGTCGCGTTTTCATCCATGGTGGTGAAGATTGCCTTCTGGCTCAGCGGGAGAAAAGAGAAAGATCGCTGGGACCCTGTAGGTCTTAAAGGTTCGACAAGATGCAAAAATTTAGACGTTACCGGGTTCCGGCTAAACTTTTAAAACGGTTAATACTAATAAGGGAGCTGCAAACAGTCAAGGGATAAGTCACAGAAGCCGCAGGTATGGAGCTAGTTGGGAAGTTCACTGGAATAGCCGGAAACAGGAGAAAAGATCGGGTGAAAACCGGTTGGAAGTGCATGAATAAATAAAATATGCGGTATATTTTGGCAGCCATAAGGTGCTTTTGTTGTTAAATGTTCATGATAACAGCTAGTTATAAGCGATTCTTGGTCATTGTTTGGATGTTTGTCGGTTTTTTGCTGTATGAAAAAGATATTCTATTGATGGAGATAAATAACCAAAAAAATCATGACAACAGCAGGTAATGTCGTTAAAACAGCTAGTTATGGATAATGCCGCGGCTTGGTTCGACCTTGGCATGATTTCTGTATATGTTGATGAGTGTCGTCGGGGGGACTCAAATATACTATGGAGGTCAAGATGAAAAATATTATTCGTAACAGCGTTGTCGCTTTGATTTGTGTTGCAACGATGGTTTCTACTGTTGTTGCTGCGACCACAGCGCCTGCAGAACAGGGTGGTTCGATGCTGTTAACCCTGTTTATCGGGTTTTTTGCACTGATCGTGGTGTTCCAGTTGGTACCGGCTTGTTTGTTGTTTGCTGGAATACTGAAGGGATTGTTCTCACGCAAGCAGGAAGCTAAGCACGAAACGACCAGCCGATAAATTGAATTGAACAGGATGATGAGGTGATTTATGAACGGTCTTCTTATAGCAAATAAAAACCTGGCGGCACGAGAGCAGGTCGCCGCTTTGTTTGAGGGTGATGGCTATGAGATCACAACTGCTGACTCGGTGGTCAATTCTCTTGAAGGTATTATTGATAAGTCAATTCAAGTTGTCCTGCTTGGCGGTGTTTTTGATGAGCAACAGGTCGCAAAATTTGTTCCGCTGCTGAAAAAGTGTAACCGCAATCTCTCGATTATCCTTGTTTCCGATGAGATGCCCCTTGAGTTGCTACGCAGGATTCGCAAGGAAGGGATCTTCTATCATGCGTTAAAGCCGGTTGGGGACGAGAGTTGGGATGAGATTCGCCAGGCTGTCGGCTGTGCTTTTGAGAATTATCATGCCCGGCAGGGGGTGAGTGGGAGGGTGCTGCGAGGCAAGGCCTCCACGCAGTGGCAGAAAAGCACCGGCACGATTTAGCAGATACTTTTTTCAGTAACCATTTTCCCCGGCTGCAAATTCGATTCTTCGGTCGATATTTCTGCCCCTTTTTACCCTTCCAGTCTGTTGGTCGCTCCTGATCAAGATAAAAAAAATATCCAGTTTGCAGTATACTGTATACAATTTTCATGCATTTATAATAGTGCTGTTTCTCAATAAGTTATGGGAATTTTCGCCTCTCTTTTTGGGTTATATTGGGCTTTGGATGTATAGATTTAATATACAGTAAATTTAGACAAAAGCGGTTATATTTAAATTATAAATAAAGTAAAAACAGCCAGTTAAACATTTGTCGCCGATTTTATCACAGATGGCATAGCCCATGCTTTTCATTCCCCGGAATTGTTGTTCCGTTGCCCTTTTTGTGTTCACCGATCTGCTTGATCGGTGGATTGTTGCCAGACAGAGAAAAAGAAAAAGTTCTCATGCGAGGAATTCGTAAGTATAGTACGGCAATTAATGTTCCAAGAGTTTTTTGCGAAAGCAATAACTTTATTTCAAGGAGGTTTCAATGCAAGGTGTAAAAACGTTACTCACAACTTTCGCCCTCGTAACCATGCTGGCTTCGCCAGCTCTGGCAGTCGACACCAGCCAGACCTATAACAGCGGCATTCTGGTTCTTGCGTTTGTCGGATTCTGTGCTTTGTTGATCGTTGCTCAGCTGGTTCCAGCTGTTCTGGCTCTCTTCGGGATGACCAAAGAAGCTGCCAAAAGCACATCAGGAAAAAAACTTGCCGCTTCAGCCAGGAAGCACTGAAATATTTTTTTGAGAGGTATTTGTGATGTTAGATTTTTTCATGAATGTTGGTCATGTTGAGCAGATTTATACCGTTGTAGATTACTACACCTATATCAAGGGTCTTGAGTATCTGCTTTGTCTGCTGTTTTTTACCTTTTTCCCGATGTTTTATCGCTACATCCATGGTGGTGAAGAGGATTAATCGGCCGTATCGATTGCAGGATCACTTTCTAATTGATCTGTTTGTGCTGCCAATTCAATGACAAACAGAATTTATGAACTAAGGAGTAAGGGCTATGGTAAATGCCGGCAAACAACTTATGACAGGATTGGGAGTTATACTCCTTTCTGCTGTCCTTGCTGTAGGTTGTTACGCGATGGATTATCCAGCAGAGATTGAAATTGATGCTCTGGCTAATTTGTATGAACCCGTTGTTTTTGGCCATGAAATGCATGTCTTTATGACCGAAAGTTGTGCTGACTGTCATCATCACACGACTGGAACTGGGGCTGAGAGCGAGTATTGTGCCAAATGTCATGATGGTGAAGTCGAGATGGATTCAGTTGCGTGTCAGGACTGTCATTCGGCTGATCCTCTTTCCCCCGAGAATCTGCACAACCCCAAACCAGGCTATGTTTACCATAACGATCAGCCAAACTTGAAAGCCGCTTATCATTTGAACTGTCTCGGTTGCCACCAGGAAGTTGGTGGACCAACCGGCTGTGAAGACTGCCATGTAAAAACTGAAGCCGGTGATAAGTTCTATCGTTCTGGAGAGTTTGCCCCGGAAGAGGCAGCCCATTCATCGGGTCACTGATGATGGCTGTGTGGGAATATAACAAGGAGATTTCGTTATGAGTAAAATAACACGTAGAAGATTTTTAGCCGGAAGTGCTGCCGGTGGTGCTGCTCTGGTGCTGACCCCGGCTCAGAAAGCACTCGCTTCCGGTTCATTTGAAGGTTTCCCCGAAGGTATGGGTGTGTTGGTTGATTTGACCCGATGTGTCGGTTGTCGCACCTGTGAGGCCGCTTGTAATAATGAGCAGAACCTGCCCGAGCCAGCGAAGCCGTTTGACGACACCTCGGTTTACGATGAAATTCACCATGGTCAGAAGCGTCGGACCAGCGACAAAGCTTACACCATTGTGAATCGTTACGAACCCAAAGATACAGATGAGCCACTTTATCGGAAGGTTCAGTGTAACCAATTGTAACGAACCGGCCTGTTTAACGTCCTGTTTCGTTAATGCTTACACAAAAACCCCGGAAGGGGCAGTTATCTACAACGAAAAAGTTTGTGTTGGCTGCCGGAACTGTATGATTGCCTGTCCGTTCCATATCCCTGCCTACTCTTATTCTTCGGCCCTTAATCCGGTCATCAAAAAGTGTATCTTCTGTTACGACACCCGTTTAAAAGAGGGAAAACCACCGGCATGTGTCGAAAGCTGCCCGCAGCAGGTGATGACCTTTGGTAAACGGAAGGATCTGATGAAGATCGCTCACGAGCGAATCAAGAAAAACCCTGGTCAATATGTCGATCATGTTTACGGCGAAAAAGAGGTTGGCGGAACGGGTTGGTTCTATCTCTCAAGCGCTCCTTTTGAAGAGGCTGGATTTGATGTGAATCTGCCGAAAAAACCAATTATTGACAATGTTAAGGATTTCCTCGCCATAGTTCCTATGGTTCTCACAATCTGGCCGGCACTGTTTACAGGTTTCCACCTGCTTGCAACCAAAGGGAAATCTCACGGTCATGGAGATGATCATAGCCACGACGAGCAGGAGGGCCACTAACAATGAAAAAATTAGAAGCTTATGGGGTTAAACCTCACGATGCAGGAATGAAGGCCGGTGGTGAACAGTGGTCTTTAATGGAAAAATTGCTCCTCGGTTTGACCCTGGATCAATATATTGGCCAGGCTCTTCGCAATAAACTTAACTGGTTTCTGGCAATTATCTTTGCCATCGGAATCCCGGTTATCCTTTACCGTTTTGTTTTCAGTCTCGGCGCCGTTACCCACTCGTCTTATGATTACCCCTGGGGTTTGTTCCTTGGCTTTGGTCTGTTCTGTATGGTTCCGCTGTCCGCTTCAGGTTTCATGCTTGGAACGACGGTCGAAATCTTTGGCCGGCACGATTTTGAGCCGATAGAGCGCCTTGCCTTGTTGAATGGCCTGCTCGGGTACTTCTTCGCAGTCGTGTATCTGTTGGTTGACCTCGGTCAACCATGGCGTTTGGCCTACCCGATGGTCTACTCATTTGGTCCTGCAGCCGTTCTGTTTCTGGTGGGTTGGCACGTTGCAACGTACCTTTCGGTTCAGGTCGCTGAAGTTTCCACCGCGTTCTTTGAGTGGATTGGATTCCAGCGCGGTTACGATTTTATCCGTAAGGGAACCGTTGGTTTGACCGTTTCGGGTATCATTCTTTCAACTCTTCACCAGGGAGCTCTGGGGGCGTTGTTTCTGTATGCTCCGGGGAAAGTTCATCCGCTCTGGTATTCATCGGCCTTCCAGTGGATTCATTTCTTTACTTCATCGATTCCGGCAGGTCTCTGTATGGTTATCTGTGTCAGTACCGTTGTTATTTATACGATGAAGTGGCGTTGTGATCAGCGATTTATCGACAATCTTGACAGAATTACAATTTCACTGGCCAAGGGTGCAGCCATGGGGTTGAGTACCTACCTCATCATTAAACTGATTGCTGTTGCGCATGACAATGAGTGGGCTTACCTGGCAACCGGCTGGGGGGTCTGGTGGCTTCTTGAAATTGTCGGGTTTGTTTTTGCACCATTGGTTGTCCTCTCTTACGCAATTCGCAATAAGCTGGTTGGCTTGTGCCGTATCGGTGCTTTCCTTACGGTTGTCGGTATTCTCTTGAATCGTTTGAATACCGCTTTGATTACCTTTAACTGGCAGCTGTATCAGGAAATTCCACACAATCTTGAGATTATTATTGCGATTACAATTTTCTGTATTTATGTCACTACCTATCGGTTCATTCTGGCCCGTTTGCCGATTTTGTATCAATTTAAATCTCAGGCAGATAAATAAAGGGGCAGTCGTTGTCAGCTAACTAAAGGCAAGATGTTTCAATAAGTGTTCTGTCAATAATCCCTGACAGGTGGAGATATCCTTTGCCTGTCAGGGATTTTTATTTTAATATCGCCATATTGTTAAAATTATAACCATTCAGAGTGAGGACGTATTGATCGCCAGGGCTATAGTCCCGGTAACTATTGCGGTCACAGGATGCGTAATCTTCGTCTGTATTCTGCTGTATTCTTTTGTTAAATCGGATATGACAGATGAGGCGCTGCGAAATTTGAGTAATTGTGCCGACACCGTGATCAAATCGACAAGCTTTGCGATGATGGAAGACGATCGACATTCTATCCAGAACATTGTCACCAGTATTGGCACGAGAGCAACTGTCGAATCGATCCGAATCTATGACCAGAACGGCAAAGTTCAGTTTTCAGGCCGGGATCGACCCGAAAGCCAATCAATTACAATGGATTCCCATATCGCAGATTTCTTACAATCTGACCATATCACCAAGGAAATGTGGCAACGTGATATTGACCATGCGAATGGTAAAATCACTGTCTCTGTCCCGATTATGAATGAGCCGACCTGTTCGACAGCTGCTTGCCATTTTCATGCAGGGGATGAAAATGCTCTCGGCTTTTTCAGTATGGCGGTTTCAAGTGAATCACTCGAAAATACCCTTTCGATACTCCGATATCGGATGACGGTTTTCAGCATCATGGTGTTGTTCTTGACGATTGGTGGAGTCACTGCGCTGTTAAGGATGAATCTCTTCCTGCCAATTCTTCGCATAACGCATAACGCAGAACAGGCGGCTCAGGGTGTAGCTGAGGGTGATTTACCAAAATCTGATCATAAACTTGGAAAATTGAACAAAGATTTTCGCCTGTTAGTCAAACAGCGGGATCAGGCCTTGCGTGATTTAAAGGCCCTGGACAACCCAGATAGAAACGTAGATGATGGATCTCGATGACTCAAGAAACCGAAATTCCTCTGCCGGATATCAATCCCCTTAGAAAGCAGGTTCAGGCGAAGATTAAAAGGCTGGAGTTGCATTCCAGTACGGGGCTCTGGATTCTTGCGCTGTTTACCGCCCTCAGTATGGGGGCTTTTCATGATTTTGATTTTCTTCCCCCTTTAAGTGAAGGTATTCGTGCTGCTTTAGGCGAGGGGCCTCCGGTTAAATATATAAATTGGGCTCTGGTGACCTACGGATTTTCAGCAATCATTTTGATTCTGACCCAGATGGCCAGTGATAATAAGCCACGTGGTGCGTTGGCGCACTTTGGGTATCTGGGAGCCTTCTATCTTTTTTATCACTTTTCTGACGGATTGAGCGAAAACTTCTGGGCCGTTTTTGCGGTTGGGTTAACTATTCTGGGGCTGCAGAGTTACCATGTCTGGAACCACTACCATGAAAAAATTCAGGAGCAGACAGAAATTCTGCAGGAATTAGATAAGCTTATCGACTGAATCTCTGCGAAGTATGAAACGATTTACCAACGGTATTGATCAAAAAACCCGCCTATTTCTGGACGGGTTTTTGGTTGCCGCTTATTCGGTTCTACTGGTCACTTCAATCAGGTGGTAGCCGAACTGGGTTTTGACCGGTCCCAGAACCTGACCGACTTCGCCACTGAAAACCACTTCATCAAACTCTTTGACCATCTGACCGGGGGAAAATTCACCCAGCGCCCCTCCCTGTTTTCCCGATGGACATTGTGAATGCTTTTTTGCGACTTTCGCAAAATCGGCACCCGCTTCGATTTCAGCCTTCAGGTTATTACAGTTATCTTCATTTGGAACGAGGATGTGACGTGCACTTGCTTTTGCCATAGCTGTTGTTCTCCTTGAGTTTTGTCTGGCTATATTGGGGTGATCACCTTGCTGGTTTTGAGCCCGTGGTGAAGGGGCCATACTGAAGCAGTTTTATAAATCATGCAACAGGGGAAGAAAGTTTATCCGTCGCAGCAATCGATTCTTTATCGGTGTGGGGTCGTTTTCTTGCCGTGCCACGAATGGTTCGGCAAACGAAGGCAGGAGCTCCCGACATTGGGCTCTCGGTTATCTGTTCGATATGGAGGCCATTTGCCTGGATAGCCGGGGCGGTATCTCGAGTTAAGCGACAATCTCCGGCACACAAACTCCAGAAAGGTTCGATTCTTCGTTGCCAGATCAAGATTTGCGGGTGATCAGAAATAATGTGTTCAAGGAATATCAAGATCCCATTCGGGCGTAGTAAACGATAGATCTCCTTCAGGCTGTTATCAAGGGAGGGGACAGAACAGAGAACCAGGGTGGAAACAATCGTATCAAAAGAGGCATCGGCTGCATCTGCCGCCTCGGCCCCCCAATGGGTAATGTTGCACCTGTCACACTGCATTTGAGCTGTTTTACGTTTCAGGCTTTTACGCATCTGTGCGTCGGGCTCACTCAGGACGATCCTGGTGACCGCCGCGGGGTAGTGGGGAAGATTGACCCCGGTCCCTGCTCCAATCTCGAGCAAGTCGCCGCTGGCCTGGGACAGAAGCTCTTGACGCCAGCCGTGCAGGCAGTTTTTTTCGGTATTCCGCATGGCATAGTCATAACTCTTTGCAATCAGATAAGAGCGTATTTTTTGGATTGGCATTGATAAAGGTTCCATCTCTCGGTGAGTCGATCGATTTCAAATCGGGTTTCAACGAATATGGTCGATATATTACCACAGCGGTTAGATATATTGCAGCTGGGAATTGGTAACTGCGGATCTATAACTTCAGCTTTATTATGAACGGCCTTGTCAGGTTGAAGTTGTGGTTGTATATTCGCGCCATGAATGCACTGGTTATAGAAAATCTCCACAAATCATTTGCTGGTATTCCGGCGGTCAAAGGGATCGACTTTACCATCAATCAAGGTGAAATTTTTGGGTTGCTTGGTCCCAATGGCGCCGGGAAAAGTACCACAATTAACATGATTGCCGGAGTTGTTCGGCCGGGATCAGGGCGCATCAGTGCTTTTGGCTACGACAATCAGCGTGATTATCGGCACACTCGAAGGATGTTGGGTGTTGTTCATCAGGAAATTGTCATTGATAACTTTTTCACTGTTGATCAAGCACTTCAACTCCATGCCGGGTACTATGGGGTCAAAGATGATCCCGCGTGGCGGCAATTATTGATCGAACGGCTGGGATTGCAAAACCACCTTGACAAGGTGATGCTGAAACTATCGGGTGGCTTGAAGCGGCGCTTCATGATTGCCAAAGCACTTATTCATCGACCACAATTGTTGATCCTGGATGAACCAACCGCCGGAGTTGATGTCGAACTGCGACATGGCTTGTGGGAGTTTGCCAGGGAAATCAATCGGCAGGGAACCACGATTCTGTTGACCACTCATTACCTGGAAGAAGCTGAGGAGATGTGTGACCGTATTGCCATCATGAATCATGGTGAGCTGATTGCCCTGGAGGAAACACAAAAGCTGATCCGGCGGTTGTCGAATCGGCGGTTAAGTCTCTGGCTGGAGCAACCTCTGTTGGAGGTCCCCGTTGGTTTGGAGAGGTTTTTGCCCCGGTTGAAAGAGGATGGTAGTCTCCTCCAGCTTAACTTGCCCGCTGGTGAAGGTGCGGGACATATTCTGGTTCAACTGGCAGAATCGGGATTAAAGATCCGCGACATTGAGACGGAACAGAGCGGTTTGGAGGAGGTTTTCATCCATTTGACCGGAATGAAAGGGGTCGATGGTGGCAACCAGTCAAGACCATAAATATTATCCCTGGCTCCCGTTTGTCACTTTATTGCGTAAAGAAATTTTACGCTTCTGGAGGGTGTCAACGCAGACGTTATTGACCCCGATTGTGACGGCATCGCTCTACCTGTTTGTCTTTGGGGCAACTTTGGGAGAACGACTCAATGTTCTTGAAGGGTTCAGTTATGCCCAATTTGTCATTCCTGGATTGATCATTATGGGGGTCATCAATAATACTTTTGCCAACACCTCGTCATCTTTGTTTATGTCGCGCTACCTGGGGGGGATTGTCGACCTGTTGGTCACTCCGGTGAGCCCGCCGCAGTTTATTATGGCTTATACCCTGGCGGCGATGCTGCGTGGATTGGCGGTTGGAACCGTGGTCTGGCTGATTTCTACTCTGTTTGCGGTGTTGCCCTGGGAATCGCCCCTGCTAGCTATTCTGATGGCGGTCCTGGCCAGTTTTTTGTTTGCCCAGTTCGGCTTGATTGCTGCAATCTATGCACACAATTTTGATACTCTTTCAATGTACAGTAACTTCTTGATTTTACCTTTGGTCTATCTCGGAGGGGTTTTTTACCCGATTTCCATTCTGCCCGATCCATGGGGAACATTGTCTTATCTGAATCCATTATTCTATCTGATTGATGGGTTTCGGCATGCGATCATCGGTGTTGGGGATACCAGTTACCTGCTTGCTTTTGGAGTCAGTTCCGCAATTGCGGCAAGCTTGTTTGCCTGGGCTGCATGGCTGATCGGGAAGGGCTATCGCCTGCGAGCCTGAAAGGGGATGAATTATGTTGTCAGGAAAAAATCGGACGTCATTCAATGCATTCTATGATGCCGTAAGGGACGAATCAGCGCTGGATACCAAAACGACAATTCTGGTCGGTCTGGCTGCTGCTATGACGAGTGGTTGTTCTCCGTGAATGGAGCACTACCTTGGCGTGGCTGAGGAACAGGGGATCACGGGTGAAGAAATTGGTGCCGTACAAGGGATCTGTATGGCGGTTTCAGCAGGAAAAGTCAATGCACAATTTCGACAGGTTGAGACCCGGGGAGGTCGCTGATTTGTTAGTTTGGAGTCGATATCAATGGAAGATCATTTAGTTCGGGTTGTCAGCCCGGATGGTTTGTTTCGTGCGGCAGCGGCGGTCACAACTGAATTGGTGGGGACAATCTGTGCAAAACAGCAGACCGACATGACTGCAACGGTTGCGCTGGGGCGATTGTTGAGTGGCGGCGCTCTGCTGGGTTGCCTGCTGAAAGGGCGACAGCGCCTTGCTCTGTCGGTAGAGGGGAATGGGCCGCTGGGAAAAATGAGTGTGGAAGCCGATGCTGCCGGGACCATTCGTGGAACCATTCGTAATCCGATTGCTGATCTGCCCCCTGCCGGGGACCATTTTGATGTTGCTGGTGCTATCGGCAAGGCCGGATTTCTCCACGTCTGGAAGGATCTTGGTCTGAAAGAGCCCTACCAGAGTATGGTGCGGTTACAGAGCAGTGAAATTGCCGAGGATCTGGCCTGGTATCTGACCAGTTCTGAGCAGGTCCCATCAAGCATCGGGCTGGGAGTTGAGCTTGGTTCGGACGGTCGGGTTGCCGTCGCCGGTGGTTTTCTGGTGCAGTCATTACCTCCCGGAGATGCACAGAAGAATGAGATTCTGAGTGAGCGGATAAGGGAGTTGCCGCCAACAACCACTATGCTGCGTCAGGGTTTGACGCCGACAGAAATCCTTGCTCAGATATTTGGCTCTGACGGGTTTCAGATTCAGCAGGAGACCCCGCTGCGATTTTCTTGCCCCTGTATCCGGCCACAGATAGAAGCAATGCTGACAGGTCTTGGTCGGCAGGAACTTGCCACTCTTATTGAGGAACAAGAAGAGGTTGAAGTCATTTGTGAGTATTGCCGTAACAGCTATAAATTCAGTCACCAGCAAATGGGTGAATTGCTCAAAGCAGCAAAATGAGTCAGGTGTTCCTTCCCTTCGGTTGAGCCGGTCGATCCCGTTTCTCACCCGGATAAACAATAATTTCTTGGTTTTTAATAATGGAGATTATTGGAAAACCTCTGTAATATCGGACTGAAACTAGATTATTGCCACTGCTTTGATTGCATACAGTATACGGTATTTCTCTTGACATAGCGGGGAAATTATCCTAGTTTTTCACACGCTGTGGGGTATCCTGCCGGCACGCAGGCACAGCTGAACGGTTCAAACTCTTCTATGGAAGGAGCAGTTTCTATGCTTGATATTTATTTGCCGATTCTCGTTGTTATGGGGATCGCATTTGCTTTTGCCATCGGGTCAGTGATTTTGTCCCGACTTATTGGCGTGAAAAAGCCCAGTGCGGTCAAGCTGGCACCGTATGAATGTGGCATGCCCTTGATCGGCACGGCTCAAGAGCGTTTCTCTGTCAAGTTTTATATTATTGCAATGCTCTTTATTCTTTTCGATATCGAAGCCGTATTCCTTTATCCATGGGCGGTTATGTTCAAGCGTCTGGGGATTTTCGGTTTTGTTGAGATGGGGGTATTTATCATCATTCTTCTCGTCGGCTTTATCTATGTATGGAAAAAAGGAGCTCTGGAATGGGAGTAGAGCAACCAGCAGAACTTAAGACACTCGGTAGCGGTTTTGTTACGACGAGTCTGGATAAATTAGTTAACTGGTCGCGAGCCAGCTCTATGTGGCCGCTGACTTTTGGTCTGGCATGTTGTGCCATTGAGATGATGGCAACAGGTGCGGCACGGTTTGACCTTGACCGGATGGGGATCCTGTTTCGCGCCTCACCACGTCAGGCAGACGTCCTGATTATTGCCGGTACCGTGACGAAGAAAATGGTTCCAGTTATTGAAACTGTTTATGAGCAGATGCCAGAGCCAAGGTACGTTATTGCCATGGGAGCCTGTGCTTCTTCGGGCGGTATCTTCGATACTTACAGTACGGTGCAGGGGGTTGATGAGTTTTTGCCGGTCGATGTTTATATTCCCGGCTGCCCACCTCGGCCTGAAGGTTTGCTCTATGGTTTGATGAAGCTGCAGGATAAAATTCGGGCTGAACGCAATACCTTTGGCGCTGCTATCGGTGTCGGTGATGTCGTTCAGAACAGGGCCTGATGGCCATCAGTTGATAACAGGGAAAAACAATGACCGATCAAGCGATTGTTGAAAAATTAAAGGGAAAGTTCTCCTCTGAAGTTCTGGATGTGGTTGAATTTCGCGGGGAAACAACCGTCACGGTGAAGAAGGGACAGATTGTCGATATCTGCACTTTTATGCGTGATGAATTTGGTTTCAACCTGCTGTGTGATCTTTGCGGGGTCGATTATATGGGGACGTCACCACGTTTTATGGTGGTTTACAATCTCTATAATATTACGACAAAACAGCGTATGCGTATCAAGGCTCCGGTCGAAGAGCAGGACGCCAAAATTGATACCGTGAGTACTGTCTGGGGGACAGCCAACTGGCATGAGCGCGAGTGCTGGGATCTGCTGGGGATTAAGTTCAATAACCATCCAGATCTACGTCGCATTCTGATGCCTGCGGACTGGGAAGGGCACCCGCTGCGCAAGGACTATCCTCTGCAGGGGCCTGATCGTGAGCCTTACAAGGGGCGGCTTTCCTAACTAAAACGCAATAAGATACTCCTTAATCGGACGAGGCATATAATGGCTGCAAATACCGAAACAATGACCATCAACATGGGACCTCAACACCCGTCAACGCACGGTGTGTTGCAGTTGATCATGGAGCTCGATGGCGAAACTGTGGTGAAGGCAACTCCGCACATCGGTTTCCTTCATCGTGGCATTGAAAAGCTTTCTGAGCATCGCACTTATCACCAGACAATTCCGCTGACCGATCGGCTCGATTATCTGGCGCCGATGAGTAACAACCTCGGCTACGTTCTTGCAGTCGAAAAACTACTGGGTATCACAGATGAGATACCGGAGCGGGTTCAGCGGATCCGGGTTATCATGACCGAGTTAACCCGCCTGAAAAGCCATCTGGTGTGGTTGGCGACTCACGCCCTTGATATTGGTGCCATGACAGTTTTTCTCTACTGTTTCCGTGAGCGTGAGAATATCACCGATATCTATGAAAAGGTATCGGGAGCGCGGATGACCTCCAATTACTTCCGTGTCGGTGGCCTTGCTGATGATCTCCCCGATGGTCTTGAGGGGGAAATTCGTACTTTTGCTGAATCGATCCCCGCCCATGTTGAAGAGTATGAGGGGCTGCTCACCGGCAACCGGATCTGGCAGAAGCGGACCATCGGTGTTGGCGAGATCAGTGCCGAAGCAGCTATCGACATCGGTATTACCGGACCAGCTTTGCGGGCTTCCGGGGTCGATTGGGATTTGCGTCGCGACAATCCCTATAGCGGTTACGAAGATTACGATTTCGAAGTTCCGGTCAGGGATGGCTGTGACACTTTCGATCGTTACCGGGTGCGACTTGATGAAATGCGCCAGTCGGCTCGTATTATCCTGCAGGCATTGGATAAATTGGAGCCGGGTCCAACTCTGGCCGATTGTTCCAAGGTTGTTCTGCCGGCCAAGCAGGATGTTGTTAACAATATTGAAAGTCTGATTCACCACTTCAAGATTGTGACCGAAGGGTTCAAAACCGAACCGGGCGAGATTTATCAAGGCATTGAAGCACCTAAAGGTGAGCTGGGCTATTATCTCGTTGCCGATGGCTCGGCATATCCGTTCAGGATGAAGATCCGTCCACCGTCTTTTGTCAATCTGCAGGGATTGCCACAGATGGTCGAAGGTAGATTGCTGGCTGATGTGATTGCCGTGATCGGGACCCTCGATGTGGTTCTTGGTGAAATCGACCGTTAGGATCGATAAGGTCAATCTAGCCTCTACGTGGAACTTGAATATATTGGATTGTCGGTAATCTTACCGACTGTAAACGGCAGAAATGCCATAGACTGATGAAGGAAGAGGATGGTCATGACGCCAGAAGTTCTGACACTCTCGGAAACACCTTGGCTCTTTAGCGGGGTCATGTTGGTCAAGATTGCGGTGGCTTTTGTGGTCACGTTGTTGATCGTTGCCTATGCGACTTACGCAGAGCGTAAAACAATTGGTCGGATGCAGACCCGTATGGGGCCGAACATGACCGGGCCAAAAGGTCTCTTGCAGCCCATTGCAGATGGTGTGAAACTCTTTTTTAAAGAAGATATCATCCCTGCGCAGTCGCACTGGTTTGCGTTTATTCTCGCGCCGATGATGATTCTGGCTCCTGCCTTTATTGCGATTTCGGTGATCCCTTTTGGTGGGGACCTGCAGTTTACCTACGATGGTACTCTGTATGCAGTTCCGATGCAGATAACAGATCTGAATATCGGTGTGTTATTCATTGTTGCAATGGCCGCACTTGGCGTCTACGGAATCGTTCTGGGCGGACTGGCATCCAATAGTAAATATGCTTTGCTGGGTGGGATTCGTTCAACCGCACAGATGGTCTCTTATGAGCTTGCTGTCGGCCTCTCCATTGTTGCTATTTTCATGCTTTCGGAAACCCTGAGTATGCGCGGGATTGTCGCGGCACAGCAGTTACCTCTCTGGGGTCTTGAGTCTGTCAGTTTTATTCCCAACTGGTATATCTTCTGTCAGCCTCTGGCTTTTGTGTTGTTTGTTGTCGGCTCCATGGCCGAAATCAACCGGACACCGTTCGATTTGCCCGAAGCTGAAACCGAGCTGGTTTCCGGCTTCTGTACCGAATATTCGGCGATGAAATATGCCCTGTTCTTTATGGCTGAATATGCAAACATGATTACTGTCTCCGCAGTCGCAACAACACTGTTTCTTGGTGGCTGGGGTGGACCGTTTTACGGCTGGATCAACTTCCTGATCAAAGTGTTCGCATTCATGTTCTTCTTCATCTGGATTCGGGCCACTTTCCCGCGTCTTCGTTACGACCAGTTGATGTACCTTGGTTGGAAAATTATGCTCCCGTTGGCGCTTGTTAATATTGTGATCACCGGTATTGCAATTCTGCTCTGGTAGTCACCATACGTTGCATAGAGGATAGATATGTTTAAAGAGTTTGCCAAAGGCTTGAGTATTACGCTGAAGCACCTGATGCCGGGGAACTGTACAACGGTGCAGTATCCGAAGCAAAAGCTGGAAATGTCACCCCGTTTCCGCGGGCTTCATCGTCTGATTCCAGCCCAGGATCGTGAAAAATGTGTCGCTTGTTATCTTTGTCCGACTGTCTGTCCGGCAAAATGTATCACGGTTGTCGCGGCGGAAAATGAAGCGGGTGAAAAATATCCGGAAGTTTTTGAAATCGACATGCTGCGCTGTATTTTCTGTGGTTACTGTGTTGAGGCTTGTCCGATGGAAGCAATTGAAATGACAGATGCTTACGAACTGGCGAACTTTACCCGCGAAGATTTTGACTTCGGTAAAGAACGTCTTCTCAAGTCGTAACAAGGAGCTCAGGATATTATGGAAGTCATTCTTTTTTATCTCACTGCGATTGTTGCCATTATGTCGGCAATTTTCGTCACTCAGTGCCGAAATCCGGTGAACAGTGCATTGAATCTGATCACGGTTTTTCTTTGTCTGGCGGTCTATTACGTCATGTTGGAATCCCCTTTCATGGCCGCTATTCAAATTATGGTTTATGCCGGAGCGATTGTGGTGTTGATCGTATTTGTCATCATGTTGCTGAATCTTGGCCTGGCGGTGAAAGAGCGCTACACCCATGGAATGGCCGGATCGGGTGTACTTGCGGCAATAGTTCTTTTCGTTGCCAATTATTTTATCAGGTATGGTGAAGCAACCGGTACGGGTGGCAGTGTCACCAGCGAAGTTGTTGCGAGTTATGGCCATACTGAATTGATTGGTAGAGCTATGTTTGTTGACTTTTTACTCCCTTTTGAGATTGCTTCGATTCTGTTGCTGGTTGCAATTGTCGGTGCTGTTATCATCTCAAAACGTGAAGTTTAATCGAGTTCAGCTCGGGAGATAATTCATGATTACCGTAAATCACTACTTGTTGTTGAGCGCTATTCTGTTTGCCATCGGAACGTTTGGTGTGCTCACTCGGAAGAATGCCATAGTTATTTTCATGTGCATTGAGGTGATGCTCAATTCGGTGAACCTGACCTTTATTGCTCTGTCACGCCATGTCGGCAATATGGATGGTCAGATTTTTGTGTTCTTTGTTATGACGGTTGCAGCAGCCGAAGCAGCTGTAGGTTTAGCGCTGATGATTGCATTCTTTCGCAATAAAGAATCGATCGATACAGACGATTTCAATATGCTCAAGTGGTGATAGCGTTGCAAAAAATCCACCCTACTGCGTTACATATTTTTTCAGGATCTCGACATACGTTCTGTATATCTTCACCCCTGAAAAAACCCAGCGCCTTGCAGGACGAAATTTTTGCTTAGCTATCTCGCAAATTTATGTAAGTGCATCAAGTAGAAGATATTTCCACTTTTACGGGTGTTTCAGCTAATAGGAGAGTTTGATGTACAGTAATCTGTGGCTCATCCCATTCTTCCCACTGATCGGGTCGATTATTAACGGCTTGTTTGGCAAGAAGATCAAAAATGAAGCGGTGATTGGCGGTATTGCTACCGGGCTGATGTTCCTCTCATTTTTGGTTGCCGCGCAAAACTTTTTCAAGTTGTTAGGTGATAAAGAAAAGGTTCATGAGCTCGTCATCGCGTCGTGGATGAGTGTCGGCAACTTTCAGCTCAATTGGGAGCTACTGTTGGACCCATTGTCGGCAGTGATGATTATGGTGGTCACCGGTGTTGGAACTTTGATTCATCTGTATTCCATTGGATACATGCACGGTGATGAAAGTTTCTACCGTTTCTTCAGTTATCTGAACCTGTTTGCCTTCGCCATGTTGATGCTGGTTCTTGGTGGCAACGCCCTGGTCATGTTTATCGGTTGGGAAGGTGTTGGCCTCTGCTCTTATCTGCTGATTGGTTACTATTACGAAAAGAAAAGTGCCAGTACCGCGGCAAATAAAGCTTTTATTGTGAACCGCGTTGGTGATTTTGGTTTCCTTTGTGGCTTATTTGTCCTTTTCTGGGCTTTGGCTGAAAAAGGGGTTTGGACTCTTAACTTTGTCGAAATAGCTGAGAGTGGTCATCTGCTTGAATCTGGCGGATTGTTGATCACTGTCGTTACCCTCTGTTTTTTCCTGGGTGCAACGGGTAAATCGGCACAGATCCCGTTATTCACCTGGCTCCCCGATGCGATGGAAGGGCCGACTCCCGTTTCTGCGTTGATCCATGCGGCGACGATGGTGACTGCCGGTGTGTATATGATCGGTCGGATGAATGGCCTGTTTGCCATGGCACCGGCAACCATGATGACGATCGCCATCGTTGGTGGATTGACGGCTTTCTTTGCAGCGACAATCGGCCTGGCACAAAACGATATCAAGCGGGTGCTGGCCTATTCAACGGTCTCTCAGTTGGGCTATATGTTCCTCGCAATGGGAGTTGGTGCTTTCTCGGCCGGTATCTTCCATCTGATGACTCACGCATTCTTCAAGGCTTGTCTCTTCCTTGGCTCGGGTTCAGTCATCCATGGTTTGCACCATGCGTATCACCATGCCCATCTGCATGATGATCCGCAGGATATGCGGAATATGGGCGGTATACGGAAGAAAATGCCGATCACCTTTATCACCTTTCTGGTTTCAACTATTGCGATTTCGGGGATTCCCTTTTTCTCCGGATTTTTCTCCAAAGACGAAATTCTCTGGTGGTCATTCGGTTCAACCCGGGGCCATTGTCTGCTTTGGGTTCTAGGTGCCGCAGCAGCCGGGATGACCGCATTCTATATGTTCCGCCTGGTCTTTATGACTTTCTTCGGTGAGCAGAAGACCGATGCCAGGGCGAAAGACCATATCCCGGAATCACCGTTCACAATTACCATTCCACTGATGGTGCTTGGCTTCCTCGCCCTTATCGGCGGATATATTGGTGTTCCGAAAATTCTGGGTGGTGCCAATCGTTTTCATGCTTTCCTCGCACCGGTTTTTGAACATGCCCAGCATGCCAACGAAATCCATGCCCACGGGTCGCATGCGACCGAATATACACTGATGGCCATTTCCGTTGCGATTGCGATCATTGGTATCTTTACCGCATGGGTCATGTACGTCAAAAACCCGGAATTGCCGGGCAAGTTTGTTGCCAGATTTGCAGGTGCCCATCGGGTCATCTTCAATAAATGGTACATCGATGAGTTGTATGACTTTGTTTTTGTTAATCCATGTAAAAAGATCGGTACTTTTCTGTGGCGTGGCGTTGACGTCAAGATTGTCGATGGTGTTGTTAATGGTTGTGCCTGGGTCGTCAAGGGGATTGGATCTGGTCTCCGCTATACCCAGTCCGGTTATCTTTATAACTACGCCATGATTATGGTGGTCGGCGTAGTCCTGATTGTCGGCTTTTTTGTCTTTTAGATTGTATAAAATTTAGTTCGCCAGCGAATTACGATAAAGCTACAAGGAGCGATTCCACATGGCTGATAACCTTCTCAGTTTGATGACTTTTTTCCCGCTGTTGGGAATATTGATTCTACTCTTCCTGCCACGGGATAATGGTGGACTCCTTAAAGGGGTTACCCTGGCGGTTTCACTGATTACTTTTGCAATCAGTTTGCCTTTGGCGTTTGACAACGTTTTCACAACGTCGGGTGGAATGCATTACCGTGAATTCTATCAGTGGATCAACATCGGCGATTTTTTCCAGATGAATTATAATATTGGTGTTGACGGCATCAGCCTCTGGCTGGTGATGCTGACAACCTTTATTACGCCGATTACTATCCTCTCGACCTGGGATGCGGTCGAAAAAAATATCAAAGGCTTTATGGCGATGCTGCTGCTGCTGGAAACGGGCATGCTTGGCGCCTTCATCTCCCTTGATCTGTTCCTGTTCTATATCTTCTGGGAATTGATGCTGATCCCGATGTACTTCCTGATTGGTATCTGGGGGGGTAAAAACCGCATTTACGCAGCGGTCAAATTTTTCATCTACACCGCCGTCGGTTCCTTGTTGATGCTGGTCGCTATCATCTTCGTCTACTATTTTGCACAACAAAGTGGTGCGCTGACGAATGGTTTCGGCATTCAGGAGCTCTACAAGCTTGATTTGCCGTATAATGCTCAATTCTGGCTGTTCCTGGCTTTTGGTTTCAGTTTTGCGATAAAAGTGCCGATGTTTCCACTCCATACCTGGTTGCCTGACGCACACACCGAAGCGCCGACAGCAGGTTCGGTTATCCTGGCGGCAGTTCTGTTGAAAATGGGGACTTACGGGTATGTCCGTTTTGCCATGCCAATGTTTCCCGATGCGCTGCCAACCTTTATTCCGTTTTTGGCTTTCCTGAGTGTGGTCGGAATCATCTACGGTTCTCTGGTTGCAATGATGCAGGATGATATCAAAAAGCTGGTTGCTTACTCATCGGTAGCCCACCTTGGTTTTGTTATGCTCGGTGTCTTCGCCATGAATTTACAGGGCTTGGCTGGTGGCATGATTCAAATGATCAATCACGGTATTTCCACCGGTGCACTCTTCCTCATTGTCGGCTTTCTTTATGAGCGTCGTCATACGCGTCTGATTACTGAATTCGGTGGCGTCGCGACCAAGATGCCAATTTTTGCAACCATCTTCATGATCGTCACATTCTCCTCGATTGGCCTGCCTGGAACCAACGGTTTTGTCGGTGAGTTTCTGGCGCTGATGGGGGCATTTCAAAGTGGTCTGCGCTGGTATGCAGTGTTTGCTACAACGGGTGTTATTCTTGCCGCTGTTTACATGCTCTGGGTTTACCAACGGGTTATGTTTGGTAAAGTCACCAATCCTGAAAACGAGAATCTCAAGGATCTGTCTGCCCGTGAGATTGCGATTATGTTGCCGCTGCTGCTGTTCATTTTCTGGATTGGTATTGCCCCCAATACCTTCTTCTCAAAAATGAATCCTGCAATGGAACTCATGCTTGAGCAGATGGGTGCAGACAAAGTGGCAGTTGTTGAAATGCATCAACCTGCGGATGGCCATGCCGCAGGACATACAAATGGTCACGCTGATACAAACGCGGATCATCAATAATAACTGTTTTTAAAGTTGAAATAACACTGGTTCCGAGGAGCTGTTAGATGGAAAATCTGGTTCAAGAAGCCATCCAGAATGTAAACTTACAGGCAATTATGCCATCACTGGTACTCTGTGTTTTTGGCATGGCGATCCTGATGGTGTCAGTTTTTTCCAAGCGTGGAAGCACGACCCACATTGCCTGGTTAAGTATTGCTGCTCTGGTCGTTACGGGCTTTGTTACACTGATTGGCTGGAATAACCCGCAGGCCGGATTCGCTGGAAGTGTCCTGTTGGATAATTTTGCGACTTTCTTCAGTATGATCTGCATCATCGCAGCTGGCCTGACCATCCTGATGTCAGACGACTATCTGAGGCGCGAAGGTTACCCGGTCAGTGAATACTATCCGCTGATTCTGTTTACCACGGCAGGGGCGATGTGGATGGCATCAGGAACCGATCTGATGACAATCTTCCTCGGGTTGGAAGTTTTGTCGGTCTCCCTCTATGTCCTGGCAGGATTTTTCCGTAATCAGACCCGTTCTAACGAGGCCGGGCTCAAATATTTCTTCCTTGGGGCTTTTTCTACCGGCTTCCTTCTCTATGGGGTTGCGCTACTTTATGGTGTCACCGGCACAACCAAAGTTGATGGTATCGCCGCTTATTTAATGGCAAATCCTGAGGCCGCGATGAATACCATGTTTATTGCGGGTGGCTCGTTGTTGCTGGTTGGTTTCCTCTTCAAGGTTGCTGCTGCTCCATTCCATATGTGGACTCCCGATGTTTATCAGGGGGCCCCGACGCCCATTACAGCTTTTATGAGTGCCGGGCCCAAGGCCGCTGCTTTTGCTGCTTTAATGCGTGTCACGATTATTGGTCTCGACGGGTTGCAGTCTGAGCTCACTTCATTGTTCTGGATCCTTGCGGTTCTGACAATGACCATTGGTAACTTTATTGCTTTAACCCAGAAAGATCTCAAGCGGATGCTGGCATATTCTTCCATTTCACATGCGGGTTATGTGATGGTCGGACTGGTGGCTTGGAATGAGATCGGCCTCTCAGCTATCCTGTTTTACATGCTTGTTTACACTTTTATGAATATGGGTGCCTTTGCTGTTCTGGTCCTGATTGGCAAGAAGGGTGAAGATAACTTGACCCTTGATGGTGTCGCAGGTCTCGGCTACAAGAAACCAATTCTGGGTATTGTTCTGTCGATCTTCCTGTTTTCTTTGATGGGGCTGCCTCCCACAGCTGGATTTACTGCCAAGTTTTACATTTTTGCCGGCGCCATTGAGGCTGGCTACATCTGGCTGGCGGTGTTGGGTGTTCTGAACTCGGCTGTATCCCTCTATTATTACCTGCGGGTCATGGTGCAGATGTACTTTAAAGATCCCGAGGAGGACTTCGCCTGGGTTTCAATTAATGGCCCGGTTACGATCTCAATTGTTGTTTCTGCAGTTGGCGTCCTCTATCTCGGAATCTTTCCCCATACATTGATGAGCCTCGCCAAGCTTGCGGGATTTTAGTCCCCTCTAAATCCTGATTCTTCGCATTTTGCAATGTTTTAAAAGCCTCTCAGCGCGCTGAGGGGCTTTTTTATGCCATTCAGAGATTTGATCGGTTACACTGTCGCGATGGATCTCAGGGATTATCTGCAAAAAATTATTGATGCGGGTTGCCTCCGGACGGTAAAGACCGGTGTCGATCGCAGGTTAGAATTAGCCGCTTTATGTCGTCGCGAATTTAAAAAGGCTGACGGAGGCAACGCTCTGTACTTCGAACAGGTTACCGATTCACCGTTTTCTGTTGTTGCCAATATGTTCGGCTCTGAACAAAGAGCGGGTATGTTGCTCCATTCCGACTCGTTTTCCGATTTTTCTACGAAAGTGCAGCAGTTGTTCAATCGGGGAACGGGTTCCTCCGCTGTAAAACTACAAGCAATAGCAGAAAGTCTCGATCCTCTTCAGCTGGAAACAACCGAACTCCACTATAATCCCGATTTGAAGTTGACCACTCTCCCAGCTATCCAGAGTTGGCCGGGGGAAGGGGGGAGCTATCTCAACCTGGCCATGGCTCTCACGCAACACCCTGAAAACGGCTTGAGTAACCTCGGTTTGTATCGGGCGCAGGTTATTGACTCCGATCATCTGGCGATTAATTTTTCCTCGAGTTCTGGCGCTGCAGAACATCTGGCTATAGCTGCTAAAAAACGGCAGTCGCTCCCCGTCAGTTTGATTCTTGGGTCTGATCCGGCATTACTCTGGACTGCTGCAGCACCTTTACCCCGTGGCTGTGATGAGTTCCAGATTAGCCGGTCTTTGTTTGAGACCGATCTGAAGTTCACCTCAGGGCTCAGCCAGCCGCTGGCAGTTCCTGTGGATGCTGAAGTTGTTATCGAAGGGGAGATTAAGCCGGGGGATACAGTCAATGAGGGGCCATATGGAAACCATACCGGGCAATATGTTTCTCGTGCCGATTGTCCGGTGATGCAAGTTACGGCAATCCGTGTCCGGCCGAATCCAATTATTCCAATCACGGTGGTTGGTCCGCCACCAAGTGAGAACATCTATCTTGCCCGAGCGAATGAGATTTTGCTGCGCGAGATGTTGAAAACCGATTTTCCCCAGATCCGTGATCTGCAGATGCCGCTTGAAACAATCTTTCACGGGGTTGCTCTGCTGGCGGTCAAATCACAATCGGTTGGCGAGAACAAAGAACTACTCCATCACCTCTGGGAGAACAGTCCCCTGCGCAACTCACGTTTACTGGTGCTTCTGGATGAGGATATTGATACAAGTTCAGTTTCCAGCTGTTGGTGGCGAACGATCAATTGTTTGCAGAATCAGAAAATTTATCAGGATAACGGCCGGATTGCGATAGATGCTACAGGAGTTGATCCGGCGACGCTGGTGGTGGAAGACAGGCACACGAGTGAACTCCTGCACCGCCGCGGCGCTGAGTACAAATTATAAACCTTCTCCCTCATGGAGAGGGGATATCCACCGAATTTAAGCGAAAGATAGCTACTGGTCAGGATATAACTCATGTTAGATACCACAACAAGTACCCCCATCCTTGAAACCTTGAATGACGTCTTCGGTTATCAGTCCTTCCGTCCGTTTCAAGAGGAGGTTATCAACCGTTTAATCGAGGGTCAGGATGCTTTTGTGCTGATGCCAACCGGCGGTGGTAAATCACTGTGCTACCAGGTTCCTGCCCTGCACCGTTCTGGAATGACCATTGTTGTCTCCCCTCTGATTTCGTTGATGAAAGATCAGGTTGATGCTTTGCAGGCGAACGGGGTTCGGGCGGCATGTTATAATTCGTCACTGAGGGAAGGCGAAGCGCGTCAGATTTTGGCCCAGTTGCATGCGCAACAACTTGACCTTCTCTATGTCGCGCCGGAACGATTGTTAAGTGCCGACTTTATCGAACGATTGCGCCTGTTTGAGATTGCCTTGTTTGCTATCGATGAAGCCCATTGTGTGTCACAGTGGGGGCACGATTTTCGCCCTGAATATACCGGATTGGGTCAATTACGAAACCATTTTCCAGCAGTCCCGATGGTCGCATTGACGGCAACGGCCGAAAAGCAGACCCGCCTCGATATCATCCACCACTTGAATTTGCACAATGCCCATCAGGTTATTGCCAGTTTCGATCGGCCGAATATTCGCTACACCGTGATTGATAAGGCTAAACCCTACCTGCAATTAAATGCCTTTGTCGACAGCCGGCGAAATGAATCGGGAATTGTCTATTGCCTGAGTCGCAAGCGGGTTGATGAGGTCACCCAGAAATTATTACACGACGGGTTCAGTGCAGCTGCCTATCATGCAGGAATGGCAACGGCAGAACGGAAGCAGGTTCAGGAAGATTTCATTCGTGACGATCTACAGATTGTGGTGGCAACAGTTGCTTTTGGTATGGGGATTGACAAACCCAATGTCCGTTTTGTAGTCCATTATGACCTGCCGAAGAATCTCGAAAGTTATTATCAGGAAACAGGTCGGGCGGGACGCGATGGGCTCCCCGCAGAAGCACTGTTGTTGTTTGGCTATGGGGATATTGCAATCAGCCGTGGCTTGATTGAAAAAGGGAGAAACCCTGAGCAGAAACGGATCGAAATTCACAAACTGAATGCAATGGTTGCGTTTGCCGAATCGGGAACGTGCCGGCGTCGGGCGCTGTTGGGGTATTTCGGCGAAGCCCTCGAAGTGGATTGTGGTAATTGTGATATTTGCCTCAACCCGCCACAACGCTACGATGCCAGTGAAGATGCACGCAAGGCACTTTCCTGCGTCTACCGGGTTGGACAACGGTTTGGGATCGGGCACGTGATTGAAGTATTGCGAGGGGCCAAGACCCAGCGAATTTATGATTTGCGTCATGATCAGCTCTCCACCTACGGGATTGGACGCGAACAGAATCAGGATCACTGGAGCCACTTGCTGCGGCAACTGATCCATTATGGCTACCTGGAGCAGGATATCGGTAATTATTCGGTCCTGAAACTGACCGAAGCTGCCAGACCTTTATTGCGCGGTGAGGTTGAACTGACCATCACCAGGCCGCGGATCAAACCAGGGCGCAAAAAACGTCCGGAGCGAAAAGTTTTCGGCCTGGAATATGATCAGGAGCTGTTTAATCATCTCCGGGTGCTGCGTAAACAGATCGCTGATCGCGATGGCGTGCCTCCATATGTGGTCTTCGGTGATGCCAGCCTGGCAGAGATGGCAGCAACACTGCCAACCGATAAGGAAACCTTTCTGCAAATCAATGGCGTTGGGCAGGCTAAATTACAACGCTATGGCAGCGAATTCATGGAAGAAATCACCGGATTCATGTGCCGGTAATCCCATATCAGGGACACGGCGCGCCACGCCCTGGTGAATGTGACCACAATCCTCCATTCGGGGGATTGTTACAGGGGCACAGCCCGCTGTGCCCCTGTAACAGGTCGAAATGTCCTCTTCAAAATAAATTTCTAAAGTAAATCAATTTTCCTGTCGATACTGTCTCCAAATAGTTCTCACAGGAGGAGACTTATGACTGGACAGATTGATCCGACCCAAAGCGCAAAACCGATTGTAGGACAACAGAAGGAAGAGGTGAATCAGCGCCAGCAACGTGAAACCAGCAGATCAGCTGCAGAGGATCGCGTTTCCCTCGGTGAGCAGGAAGCGGTTGGTGAAACATACGGGCCGGGGCTCAAAGTTGCTTCTCCTTATGACTTGCTCCGCAATCTGGTGATCAAGACCCTTCAAGAGCAGGGACTTGAACTGCAATTTGAAACCGGTGAGACCGAAGTCAATTTTAACACCATGACTCAAGAAGAAGCCCAGGCCTTGATTGCCGAGGATGGTTATTTTGGTGTTGAACAGACGTCCCAGCGGATTGTCGATTTTGCTATCAATGCCTTTGGCGGTGATCCAGACAAGTTACAACAAATGAAAGATGCCATAGATCAGGGGTTTGTCGAGGCTCAGGAAGCCTTTGGGGGAGCTCTGCCAGAAATATCACAACAGACTTACGAAGCGATTATGGAAAAGCTGGATGCCTTTGCGGGTCAGTTTGAAGAATCGGGGGAATAGGGAGTTTATCATGGTCGATAAAATTATTGGTGGTAAAGGATTTGGCCCACTTGACGGGATGAATCGTACTGGTAAAAGGGGCGTCGCTGCTAAATCAGCTGAAACCGCTAAATCGGATCGAGTCGATTTTTCCAGCGCATTGCAGAATGCCAGCAAAACCCAGGCTGCCAATACAACTCAGGAAGCTTCCCGTGCTGAAAAAATCGAGGCGCTGAAAAGTCAGATTGAAAACGGCACCTACAAGCCCGATCTGGATAAGGTCGCTTCAAGTATTCTGCCATTTATTCTCGATGAGAGCTGAAATGGGACATTCGGAGATCAAGCTTAAACTGGAAACCCTCCTCGAGCTGTTACAGCAGGAGCGGGAAATGGCCAAATCTCTCGATATGGCAGGGTTACAGGAAATTGTTACTGCCAAAGAAGAGTTGTTGGCCGGACTCCAACCGCAACCAGAAGATGTTGAAGGACTGGAATATCTGCTGAAGCAGGTTGACCAGGAAAATCGCCGCAATGCCTTTCTGCTTTGGACTGGCTTGAACATGGTTCGTGATATGATGGGCTTCTTCGGCAAAGCAACCATGCCACAAGTTTATGGCGACAGTGGCCGGTCCCGGAGCTTGTCTCAGGGCGGTCGTCTGTTGTCGGGGAAGGTGTAAATAATGGGCGGCGGACTTAATGCAGCTTTAAATGCTGGCAGGACATCATTGCAGACCAATCAAAAAGCGATTGAAATCACTGGTCTTAATGTTGCCAATGTCAACACCGAGGGCTATTCTCGCCAAACTCCAAATCTCACCCCGTATCCATCATTAAATTTTGGTGATTTCTTCGTCGGGACAGGGGTTACGGTAGGCTCTGTGGGGCGTTCCCACGACGTTTTTCTTGCCGGCCAAATCAGTGATAAGTCTGCCGAAGTCGGTTTAGAAAATAGTATGACCCATCCGTTGGCGGAGTTGGAACGGACTATCAGGATTGGAGATGGCAGCCTGTCTGATGAATTTGATCAGTTCTTTGATTCCTGGCGGCAGCTTTCTACCAACCCTGGTGGCGAAGTTGAACGGCAGGCCGTTCTCCAGCGTGGACAATTAATCGGAAATGCATTTATCAATGTCTACAACGAAACTCAACAAGTCGTGAAAAACATCAATAACACTATCGTTTCAAAAATTGATGGAGTCAATCTTCAGTTGGATGAAATTGCCCAACTGAACAATCGAATATCTGCAATTGAAATGTCGGGGCAAGAAGCCAATTCAGATCGTGATCGTCGTGACATGTTGCTTAAGAGTATCTCTGAAACGATTGGTGCCCGCAGTTTTGAAACCTCAACCGGAACTGTATCTGTTCAGTTGGCTAATGGTATGCCTCTGGTCGAGGGAAATCAAGCGACCCATATTATGTCGGTATATAACGGGACTGATGTCAACCTGGAGCTCGATTTTGGTACGGCCAATATATCCCTTGATCGAACAGCTCTGGGAGGAGAATTCCGTGGGTTGTACGAAGTTCGTGATGTCACTATTCCCGACGTTGTGAATCGTCTCGATCAGCTTGCTTATACTTTTGCAACAGAGATGAATACAGTGCATCAGGCGGGAACAGATCTGAACGGTGCCGCTGGTGTCGACTTTTTTGTTCAGCCAGCAGCAGTTCTCGATGCAGCCTCTTCTTTGTCGATGAATATTACCGCTACTAGCCAGATTGCAGCGGGAACTACTCCCCCACCGGGAGCTCCTGGCGACAATAGAAATGCTTTGGCTGTTCTTGATCTGGAACAGGCACAACTTGGCGGACTTGGTGGTAACGATACCCTGGTTTCATATTACGGTAAGATTGCTGCAACCACAGGAGTTGAAGCCGCCCGTAATCGTCAGGCGCAGCAGGGCTATGCTGACAGTCTGGTCCAGTTGCAGAATATGCGCGATGGGATAGATGGTGTTTCTCTTGAGGATGAAATGATTAACCTGATGCAGTATCAAAAAGGTTTCGAGGCTTCGGCCAAGTTTCTCGCCACAATAGATGAAATGATGGGGACCTTGATGACCTTGAAAAGGTAGGTAAGATATGAGAGCCACCCAAACAACAACATATCGTAGTTTGCAAGCTTTTTTGGATCGTACCAGTGACCGGCTGGCGACCTTGCAATTACAAGCGGCGACAGGGAAACGGATCAACCGTCCTTCAGATGATCCGACCGCTATCAGTCCGGTGTTGAGTGCCAGAACCCAGATTATGACGTCTGATCGTTATGTCGAAACCATTGAATCGGGTCTGGATAGAACAGATGGGGCAGATGGTTATCTTGACAGTATCGAAAATACGTTGGTACGGATCAAGGAAATCGGCATTGCTACAGTTAATGGTGCTCTCAGTTCTGAAGACATGCAGACTTATGCCAACGAGGTTCACTATTTGCGGGAAAGCTTGCTTGCTGATGCTAATGCCGAGATTGATGGTAAATATATGTTTTCCGGGTTTAGTGAAAAGACTCAACCCTTCTCCCTGAATCCCAATTATCCAGCCACTGATCCTAATCCGGTTACTTATAACGGAGATTATGGTGCTTTGGAATTTGAAATTGCACCGAATGAATTGATAGAGATGAATCTGACCGGAAACAGTTTGATGCTTGGTGATTTTGATAATGACGGGGCAACCGATGCGGGTGCTGTCGATATTTTTGCTTTGGTCACTAACTTGGAAGAGGAGCTACGGGCGAATAACCCAACCGGAATTACCGCGCTACTCGATCCAATTGAAGATGGTGCTAATCAAATCCGTAGCCAACGTAGTCTCAAAGGAAACGTCGGGCGCCGGTTGGAAGTGGCTCGCGATCACATGGAACAGATCAAGATTGATATGGAAAAGTTTCGTTCCCGGTTTGAAGATGCCGACATTCTGGAAACGATTACCGAGATGCAGCAGCAGCAACAGAGTTTCGAGGCTGCGTTGAATGTCACCGGGAAGGTGTCTGAGTTGTCGATACTGAAATATATTTAAATGATCGTAAGGGCAATTCATGAATTGCCCCTGCACAAACACCTGCCGCGGAGGCGGTAAGGGAACCAGCCAGGAGGCACAATATGTTGGTATTAACGCGAAAAACCGGTGAAGGAATTATCATCGGTGATGACATTAAAATTACTGTCGTTGAGCTCAAGGGAGGCGGAGTCCGTATCGGAATTGATGCTCCCCGGGAGATAAAAGTTCATCGCATGGAAGTTTTTGAGCAGATAAGACAAGAGAACAGGGAGGCAACAAAATGGGAAATTGCGGATCTCAGCGAGTTGAGCAATATGATGGATCAGGGGAGGAAGTTGTGATGGAAAAGATACAGTCCCGTTTTGGTGAAATTGAGTATGATCCCGACAACACCCTGATGTTCCCCGAAGGGTTGATCGGTTTTGAAGATCTGCGCAAATTTGTGGTGATGCCCAACGAAAAAGAGGGGCCACTATTCTGGATTCAAAGTGTTGACGATCCGCAGGCAGCCTTTATCCTTACCGATCCCACCAGTTTCTATTACGATTACAAGGTTGTTCCAGATGGTCGTGAGCGGCAAAAGCTGGGGATAGACGAAGATGGCGACTACCACATCATAAGTGTGGTATCGGTCTCAGAAGAGCGCAATATAACCTTGAATCTGGCCGCACCAATCCTGTTTGCCCCCCAAACCAACCGCGCATTACAGGTGATTTTGGAAGGGACCCAGTTTAGCCCTAAAACGCCACTGCCCAAGGTAGAAGAAAAATAGGAACCAACCATAATTTAAATGACCGTAAGGGTGGACCGCTGTGTCCGCCCTTTTTTCTGTTTTACCGCCGCCGGGGGCACGAAATGCTGTGTCTGTATGGTTATGTGAAAATTACCATTTTAGTTGCGGCTCATCGCGCAGGCCTAAATGGAAAATCCCGCTCGATTAATCCCAGCACAAAATCAACGTAAATGTGGTGGGCGGTAAGGTCGGTGGTAACGGGGCCGATTTTTGTGGATAAATCTCAACCAATGGTCTACACTTAACAACGATAAGTATTGCTTTGTGTAGACTGGTGGGTCATGCAACCAATAAAAAAGTTAGCAGAAGTTTTAGGCGCTCTTGCAGACAGGGAGCACTACCTGTTCTCGCGGCACGATTTAGAGGCGGTTATGCCACAGTTGAGCCCCGCAGCTTTTAAGGCGGTGCTTGGTCGGGCAACAAACAATAATCTGCTCAAGCGGGTTTGTCGAGGGTTGTACCTGTACCCGAAAGTTAATTATCCTGGCGGACTGGTCTTATATCACGCTGCCTCACGATTGCGGGCCAATGAATTCAATTATATTAGTCTAGAATCGGCATTAAGTAGCGCCGGTATTATTTCACAGATTCCCATGAATTGGATCACCATTATGTCCACCGGCCGCACCTTTACGGTCGATTGTGGCGAATTTGGCCATATTGAATTTATCCACACCAAAAAAAAACTCGACCGCTTGGCAATGCAGGTAAGCTATGATTCCGACTGCCATTTGTGGCGCGCATCGGTGAGTCAGGCCGTCCAGGATATGGAGTCGACCAGGCGTAGTACCGACCTGGTGGATTGGGAGGTGGTCCGTGAGTTTATTTGATCAATTAGTTGCACAGGCACTTAAAAATCAAGCTGAGCTGGCTCCGCTGCAAATTGTCGTAGAGAAAGAGCTGTTACACTACGATATATTGCGTGAAATGAGCACAGCCGGGCTGCTCAAAAATCTGACTTTTATCGGCGGCACTTGTTTGCGCGCCTGCTATGGTTCCAACCGCTTAAGTGAAGATTTAGACTTTACCGGCGGGGCAGGGTTTGAGCGCAAACAACTAGCCGATTTGGCTGCAGTTTTGCAAGATAACATACAGGTTAAATATAATTTGCAAGTTGAAGTTTTACCGCCGGTAAAAGAGAGTGGCAATGTAGATACGTGGAAATTAAAAGTCACAACCCGTCCGCAACAAAAAGAGTTGCCGCGTCAGAGAATCAATATCGATATTTGTTCTATCCCCAGTTATGACCCCAAACCGCAGGTTTTGCGCAATCACTATGGGATAGAGATGGGAACCTCTGGCCTGATAATTCAAGCTGAGAGCAAAGCAGAGATCCTGGCGGATAAGTTAGTGGCGTTTGCCCTGCGTCGTAACCGCATTAAAAATCGCGATTTGTGGGACATCGGTTGGCTTAAACAGCAGGGCACAGTTTTGCCTTTGGCCTTAATCCCCAAAAAATTGCGTGACCACCAGTGTCAGGTGGCAGATTTTTTGTTGCTATTGGCGGCAAGGCAAAAACAATTGCATGAAGATCCAAACGTTAGAAATGATTTTATCAATGAAATGCAACGGTTCCTTCCCACTAAAATTGTAGCAGAGACAATAAAAAACGGCGATTTTTGGTCATATCTGGTGGGACTGGTCGAAAACGAATGTTCAAGTGTCGTTCGATTGTTAACTACAGCGGATAATAATTGCGATTTTAAAATGTAATTGGCGGGCGAACCATATTCCGGTTTGTTGTTATCATGCGGAGGTGGAGAAGAAAACCGAAATATATCGCCACCAAGACACCAAGGACGCCAAGAAGGTCAAAAGCTATTAACGCAGAGGCGGAGAGAAGCAGAGGATAAACAAAGCCTTCAAGGTTTTAAAACCCCATCAATCGTCATTCCGGCATACTTTTAGCCGGAATCCAGAACTCCCCATAAAACAACTGGTTCCCCGCCTTCGCGGGGATGACGTAAAAAAATGAGTAGCATCTGAAAGACTTGGACTAAAGTCCATAGTTTTAACTAGCGTGATGGAACAATAAAGGGTTTGCTTTTCCTCTCCATTCTCAGCGTCTCAGCGCCTCTGCGTTAAAATGTTTTGTCCCTGTTTTTCTTGGTGGGCTTGAAATCGGGAACGGCGCTCTGTGCCCCGACGCTATTGAATTGCAACGGGATAAAGGGGAACATTCAAGTGGTTAAAATGTTGATCAATCGTCAACACGTTATAGTCGTTGTGTTTTGCAACGACAGCGATAAGTGCATCTGTCAATGGAACTGTAATTCCGCTACGCCGCAGTTTTCCCAAAAGTAAGCCGGTAGCATTCCAGTCATCACTCTTTACCTCAACGTAGGCAACAATACTTAATAGCTTGCAAAGGTCATCTGACTCCCGCTGTGTTTTTAGCCCTTGCAACAGTTCCGCAATAACTGGTCCGGTTATTATTGCTCTGTCCTGTTCGATCAGTAAGGCAACAGCATCGGTATATGGGCTAGAATCGTTGCGGAAAAAATCTATCCATGCAGAAGTATCAATTAAGGTTTTGGTCATTGCTGTTTTACCTCATTTTGCATTTCCAGTTGGCGTAACTCCTGCCAATTGTCGGCAATGTCCAGTTTTCCTCGCAGTGCAAGTAATTGGTTTTTGCGTTTAATTTTAATAAATTCGTAAACTGCAGTTTGAATTGCTTGAGCCTGGCTGCTGCTGGACGTAATGCGCATCAATTCTTCAAACTTGTCGTCATCAATAGTTATTGTAGTTCGCATCATTTCTCTCCTTTTGATAATCAAAAAGTTACAGCTGTGAGCATATATTGTTTGATTAATTTATGCAATAGAGCGCAGGGTGATGTAGTGGATTAAGCTTATAAAGATCTTTAACGGAGAGACGCAGAGTAGGAGAGGTGGGGAGAAAATCTTTAAAAATCGTAAATTAGCCACCAAGGCACCAAGAGTACCAAGGAAAGCTATTCTTTGGGTTTAAACCAAAAAGAGGCTTATGACTTATGTTTTTCTCCGCCGTTCTCTCCGTTCTCAGCGTCTCACCGCCTCTGCGTTAAAAGAAAGATTTGTAACTATTCACCACCTCGGTTAGGCCAAGGTGTAAAAACACAAATTTAATCCTGTTACTGGTCCTGCATGAACGAAGGCGATTTGCCCTCAAACGGCAGGTCGGTTATCTTTCTTTCATTTGCTACTCCCTTCGCGATTTAAATTGGTTGAGATTTGTTGGATAAAAATATCATTTATTCGACCGCAAATATATGCGAATGTGCCCTTGACCCAATTCCCCGAATAATTGTTGGTTCGGTGGGTTAAACAATCACCAGCAATGAGTGTATATTGGGTACCTTTTATTGAGATATCTGCAGACCATTGCTGGAAGTTTGAGTCGGTATTTTGACAAAAAAATCCGTGACTGTTTAAAGAGCCATTCTACAAGGGTTTGCGAAATGGCTTTTTTTTTGCATAATATCTTATTTATGGAATAAATTAGTATGTTTGCGAGATATTCTAAAGGGTAGGTTATGGAAAATGTAAATAGCGTTGGTCCTTTTCTGGTTAATTCTTTTGGTGATAGATACCTCTATGAAGTGAATGGTTCTGCTTTTAATAAGGTTGGTTCAGATGTTTCGTTTAGTAAGCATTTTGGCAAAGAGCTGTTTGAGGAGAATAGTCTATATGTCATTGTCGGTAGTGATAGCGGGTTGCTGCCTCAATACCTTGTCAATCAAGGGTTGCCAGAAGGAAGCTACTACATTTTTATAGAAGTGCCAGCTATCCTTGCTCGCTTACAAACACAGATTCCTGCAGATGGATTTCATGAAAAAATAATGATGACAACTGCCGATGAGTGGTTATCTTGTGCAAAAGATATTGAGTACAAAAATTTTATTTATCTTGGGAACCTCAAACTTCCTCTTTCATTTGCTGCCGCCGACGGACGCTATAGTGAATATCTGGCGTTATCAAATCAAATTCAAGAGGAATTAGAAAAAATAAAATGGGGATCAAATGCAGAGCTGGGTGCTGAACTCTTCAATTTGCGTCAATTGGAAAATTTACCTGAAAATCGAGTATCTGCTACCCATCTTCAAGGTATTTTTGATGGTAAAACAGCCATTGTACTTGGTGGCGGCCCTTCTCTGGATGAGGTTATCCCCTGGGTCATTGAACATCGAAACAGCTTGGTCGTCATCGCCGTATCTCGGATTGCCAGGCGGTTAAATGAGGTCGATCTTTCACCCGATATTATTGTTTCAGTCGATCCAAATCAGATTAGTTTTGATATTAGCAAAGAGATGCTAAAGCTGTGGGAAGAGACAGTTTTTGTTAATCAATATCATGTTGTTGGTTCCTTGTTGGGGCAATGGCGTGGGCGCAGTCTTTTTTTTGGATCGCGTGTCCCATGGGATTCTGTTTGGAACGAAGACAGCATGAATGCGCCTGGTCCAACGGTGACTAACAGCGCTATCGACATGTGTATTAAGATGGGTTTTGGGAAGATATTGTTGGCTGGTGTCGACCTCTGTCATAGCCTTGATGGCTATACTCATGCTCAGGGGAGCAACGAGAGAAAGTCTGGTCCTCAATTAGGCAGGGGGCAGCTATGGGTCGAGACAAATGGAGGCTGGCTGGTTGAAACAACCCCCGATTTTCATTTTGCAGCTACCCAGATCGGTACACAGGCGACTCTCGCAAAACAGCAGAATTGTCAGATTATCAATTTGAGCGAGAACTCGGCAAAAATGAATAATGTCGACTATTTACCTCCAACTGAGGTTAAGCTTCAGCCATTACAGCACCCTGCGTATCGCATGATGATTGAGGCACTTCCCTCTGATACGGCTGAAAAGCGTATTGTTTATTATCAGGGAATATTAACTGAATTGATAAAAAGCCAGAATGCATTTCGCGAGATAAAAAAACTGTCAGGTGAAGCATTAAAAGCAAACGCTATGTTTTTTGGTCGACGAGGCAAGGATAAGGGGAACCGTAAATATAGGATCAAAATGGATCGCGTTGAGAAAAAACTGAAAAATAATTTTTCAGTTTTTTCTTTGCTGGTTAAGAGGGTTGGAATTAGAGATTTTCTTAAGGTGACTCAGGGAGACCGGGGTCGCATCTGGGACGAGGACGATGCTGAACGGTTAGGGCGAATTTACTATGAAGCCTACCGAGACAGCGCTGGGCGGTTGTTAACGATGGTTGATGATGCAGCAAAGCGTTTGCGAAGCAGGCTGGAAGAGGAGCAGGATTGCCCCGATTTAAAGAAATTGATGGAGCAATGGAAGCAAGACGGACAACCAGGTCGGGCTATTGTTTGGAAAATGGCACATCCGCAGTCCCCAATCCCGGAAGAGTTCTTGCCTCAGTTTAATGAATTGGAGCAGGAATTTGACAAGATATTAACAAATAAGGAAACTGCACATTTACAACGAACACGAGACTGGTCGCAGTTGAGTCAGGTTCGCGGGAAAATACAGGTCATGTACAAACAAAGGCAAACCGAAAATCTGCGCCACCTGGTGAGAAGTCTTGGCCAGCAGGATGGTTGTGAGGCATTGTCTCTTGTTTATCTTGGCGGGGGGTATTTAGCAGAGTTGGATAATGACATTGATGCGGCTTTGTCAGCATATCAACAAGTCGTTGATATGCCGGAGGAAGAGCAGAATATCTCAATTCTTGAGGATGCTTTGAAGCGTCTTTTCAGTTTGTCTCTGCAGAATCATGATTACGAAAATGCTTGTTTGATTGCTGCTTGTCTTGCAGGTATTTCCACAGCGTATATACCATACCATGCAGATTTGTTGTGGCTTCTTGGAGAAAAACGGACATCACTTGACCTATATGCAGACTATTTGGAGTTGGTTCCTGATGATCATGCGGTGATGATCAAACTTGGTAGGCATTATCTGGAGATTGGCCTTGAAGATGGTGCGAGACTGATGTTTGAAGCAGTTCTACAACAGGATGAGTCCAATATGGCAGCCAGAGCTTTGCTGGATGAATTGAGCAAGGCAGCAGGACCTCAATAAAGCTAGACTTTGATCATATTGATCTTCTGGAGGAGTCGAGGAAAAATTCGGCCAGTTGAAAGTCGATGATATCATCTATATCGACCGAATGTTTTTTGGACATTGTCAGTGCGAAAGTTTTCGCTCCGAAAAAAGAGCCGTTGGAACGCAGAAAATCAATATCAGCCAGGTAGATTGCACCATTTAGACGATAGTGTGGCGGCAGCCCCTGGCGGTTGGTTTGCAGAACCTCAGGGCGTAAAAACTTCCCCATATTGCCACTGTTGGGGAGGGTATTTGCCCACCATGGATGATGATCGCACGGGCAAACAGAAACAACAGCTTGAGCTTTTTTTTCAAAAAAAAGTTCAATTGCCCGGTCGATATCATGCCCTGTACGTAGTGGTGAGGTTGGTTGCAGCAACATTACCAAGTCGAACAATCTCTCCTGTTCGGTGTGCCAATTAAGGGCATGAATAATAACATCGTAGCTGCTTGCTGAATCTGTTGCCAATTCGTCCGGTCGAAAAAAGGGGACCTGAGAATCGTATTTTCGGGCCACTTCGGCAATTTCAACTGAATCTGTATTCACAGTCACAGTATCAATATATCGACTGCTTTTGGCTGCATCGATAGTCCAGCCTATCAATGGTTTTTCAGCTAGCTTGCGAATGTTTTTGCCTGGGAGCCCTTTGCTCCCACCGCGTGCTGGAATAATAGCTATAATTCGTTTTCCATCAAACATCAAATATCTCGTCGTATTCTGAGTTTGCTTGATCAAAATCATTCGGTTGGCCGATATCCATCCAGTAGTCGGTAACGGGGAAAGAACAGACCTTGTGTCCTTCATCAATCAGATTCTGAAACAATTGAGGCATATCAAAATACTCGTTGTCCGGGATTAGTTTTAAGGTGCTTGGGTTCAGTACATAAATGCCTGCATTAACAAAAAAGTTTTGAGTTGGTTTTTCAATAATTTCCCGGATTGAAGCACCTTCTGTCTTGACGACTCCATAGGGGATTTTTAGCTTGTATTCCCTGACGCACATAGTTGCATCTGCTTTGGCCAGTATGTGGTAGTTCAGTAAGCGTTCGAAATTGACATTAGTCAGTAAATCACCATTCATGACAATGAAGGGTTCTTTAATGCTGTCTGGTAGCAGACTGAGAGCTCCGGCAGTGCCCAGTCGGGTGGTTTCGTTAAGATAAGAGATATTGACACCGTACTGGCTGCCATCCTTGAAATAACTATGGATTTTTTCTGCTTTGTAATTGACGCTGAAGTAGAAATTTTGGAAGCCATAGTGGGAAAAACTCTCCAGAATAGTTTCTAAAATCGGTTTGGAGCCGACAGACAACATAGGTTTCGGGGTGTCCGCAGTCAGCGGTCGCAGGCGACTCCCCAGACCACCAGCCATCAGGACGATAGCATTAGGTTTTTGCGGGCCACGTAAGTAGGGCTTCCTGAAAAAAGCCTAACTCCCTGAAACTATTTGTAAAAGTTCCCGTTTTTGTGGTAAAATCCGCAAGGAAATTGAGTGGTTACCCTTCAAACCCTTGCACCTGACGGTCACTTTATGTATCGAACATCGTCCGACAAACAACTGGCCTTTGAAGAGTTTTATCTGCC
>LLYT01000110.1 GCA_002049545.1 Deltaproteobacteria bacterium tcs-42
CTTCTCCCGCCCGCCTCACGACGTAGCGAGTTACTTACCTCCGGCAACCCCGTTCGATGGGTGCGACGGGGAGGTGCTACCCGGAGTGATAATCCTGATGTTGGCCTCCTATGTCTCTCACGGTTACACAGGGACGGACTGTCACCGTCACTGAGGGAAACGGGCTGCGAGTCGCCCGTTACCTTGAATTTTAATAAAATGTTCAATATCTGTAAGTGTCAGGCTTATAGGGACCAGTCGTCGGTATTCCCAGATATTCAGACTGCTCATCGGTTAATACTGTCAACTTGGCCCCCAACTTACCCAGATGCAATCTTGCCACTTTTTCATCAAGCATCTTTGGCAACACGTAAACTTCATTCTCATAATTCTCAGGATTGTTAAACAACTCAATCTGAGCCATGACCTGATTAGTAAATGAAGCTGACATAACAAAGCTCGGATGGCCGGTCGCACAGCCCAGATTCAACAGCCGCCCCTCGGCCAGCACAATCACCCCGTGGCCATCTTCAAAAATCCAACGATCCACTTGCGGTTTAATATTTTCCCTTGTGATCGATGCATCTCTTTCAACCGCAATCATCTCGATTTCATTATCAAAATGACCAATGTTGCCAACAATAGAGTTGTTTTTCATCTGCCGCATATGTTCCAGGGTGATGACATTTTTATTCCCCGTGGTCGTTACGTAAATATCGGCATAATCGAGGACATCCTCAACCCGTTTAACTTCGTAGCCTTCCATCAAGGCTTGCAATGCGCAGATCGGATCAATTTCAGTGACAATCACCCGGGCTCCCTGACCGCGCAGAGATTGACAACACCCCTTACCGACATCTCCGTAACCACAGACCACAGCAATTTTTCCTGAGATCATCACATCGGTCGCCCGCATGATGCCATCAACCAGAGAATGGCGACAGCCGTAGACATTATCGAATTTTGATTTGGTTACTGCATCATTGACGTTCATCGCCGGGAACAACAGTGAGCCCTCTTCCGCCATCTGATAAAGGCGATGGACACCTGTCGTCGTCTCTTCCGTGACCCCCTTGATTGATGCAGCAGTTTCGATCCACTTTTTTGGAGCGGCAATAATTGATTTTTCCAAAGCCTTAACCAACTCACTCCAGTCCTCCGGATCCTTCTCAGTGGTTTCAGGGATGGTAGATTTTGCCCATTCGTTCCCTTTCAGGACAAACAAGGTGGCATCACCGCCATCATCAAGAATCATGTTCGAGCATTCTCCGTCCGGCCAGGTCAGTGCTTGCTCCGTACACCACCAGTACTCCTCAAGGGACTCACCTTTCCAGGCATAAACCGGCACCCCTTGCGGATTCTCAATCGATCCCTCCGGTCCAACAGCAATAGCTGCGGCTGCATGATCCTGGGTAGAAAAAATATTACAGGAGCACCAACGCACCTTGGCCCCCAGATCGATCAAAGTCTCGATCAAAACTGCCGTTTGGATTGTCATATGCAGAGAACCAGAAATCCGCGCACCCTTCAGTGGATATTGTCCAGCATACTCTTCACGTAACGCCATCAATCCAGGCATTTCTTCCTGCGCGAGTAAAATTTCTTTACGACCCCATTCTGCGACAGAGAGATCTTTCACTTTAAAATCACTAAAAATAGCCACGTTTTTCTCCTTTAATAAAAGCTGTAGTCACAATAGGACTGTTTATCATAATTCAGTCAATGTAAACAAGACACCGAAGCGATCAAGTCACTACTGTAGTCGTTATCAAATACCATAAAATAACTTTATTTAAGCTGATCATGTGATATAAATATTTCCAGTCCATACGCAGTCACTGTCCCGATTTTTATCGGAACAGTATTTTTTCACACCAGACATAGCAAGGGGTTGCAGATGAGTGAAATCATTGATATCTACGCCCGTGAGATTCTTGACTCACGCGGCAATCCAACAGTTGAAGTTGAAGTTGCTCTCGACAGCGGCATTATTGGCCGAGCTGCCGTACCGAGCGGAGCCTCAACCGGAGAACGCGAAGCCCTGGAACTACGCGATGGCGATAAAAACCGTTACCTTGGTAAAGGGGTTTTAAAAGCTGTCGAACACGTCAACGAAGTCATTGCCACAGAACTGGTCGGCTGGGAAGCAACCGATCAGATTGGCATCGATCGTAAACTGTTGACCCTCGATGGGACCGATTTCAAAAGTAAATTGGGAGCCAACGCGTTACTTGGAGCGTCTATAGCTTGTGCTAAAGCGGCCGCTGAAGATGCTGGTTTGCCACTTTATCAGTATATTGGTGGAGCAAATGCCAAAGAACTCCCTTTACCTATGATGAATATCATTAACGGCGGAGAACATGCCGACAACAATGTGGATATTCAGGAATTCATGATCATGCCGGCCGGTGCCGAAAGCTTCAAGGAAGCGTTGCGAATGGGTGCAGAAGTCTTCCACGCACTGAAAAAAGTACTGAAAAACAAAGGCTACAACACTGCTGTGGGTGATGAAGGGGGATTTGCTCCCGACCTGAAAAGCAATGAAGAAGCTCTACAGGTGATCATGGAAGCAATTAAGGCTGCCGGATATGTCGCAGGTGAAGACATCCTGTTGGCCCTCGATGTTGCAGCATCTGAGATCTATAACGATGGCAAGTATAACTTTGCCAATGAAAAGCTGGCGATCAAAACCGCAGCAGAAACTGTAGATTTCTACGCAGATCTGGTGGATCGCTACCCGATTATCTCCATCGAAGATGGCCTGGCTGAAAATGACTGGGATGGTTGGAAACTGATGACTGAGAAACTGGGAGACAAAATCCAGATTGTCGGTGATGATCTGTTTGTCACCAACGCCAAAATCCTCAAAGAGGGAATTGACAAAGGGATCGCTAACTCAATCCTGATCAAGGTCAATCAGATCGGCACCCTCACCGAAACCCTTGAGGCGATTGAAATGGCCAAACGTGCCAGCTACACAGCCGTTGTCTCTCACCGTTCCGGAGAAACCGAAGATACCACCATAGCAGATCTCGCCGTTGCAACCAACGCAGGTCAGATCAAAACGGGTTCACTTTGCCGGACTGATCGAGTCTGCAAATACAACCAGCTATTACGGATCGAAGATGAACTGGATGAAACAGCCCGGTTCAACGGCAGGGATGTTTTTTATAATCTGTAGACACGACTGAAATCATTCGTCAATTGTTGCCCGACAGGGTCCGGTCAGAAATTTCCGGGATTTAATCTGCCCCCCCTCAATCCCCTTTTGCCAGGGGTGAGGCTTGAAAGCTTCCTTTGGCAAAGAGGGGTTGGGGGAAATTGAAAAAAATTGATTTCAACAGCGCAATTTCACTGAGTGCAACCTACCTCAATATCTGGATACTACGCAGCAAGTAACTATTCACCACCACTACTGATAGGGGCTTGTGGTACCCATGGAAAGGGCGTCTGTCGCCACGGACGGCGACAG
>LLYT01000111.1 GCA_002049545.1 Deltaproteobacteria bacterium tcs-42
GCCGTCCATGGCCGTTCGACTGTCGCCGTCCGTGGCGACAGACGCCCTTTCCATGGGTACCACAAGCCCCTATCAGTAGTGGTGGTGAATAGTTACGTTGCAGATAAAGAAGCAGAATTTTCCGGCTGAAGAAGAAAAACTGCCCGATAAATATTAGTGCTTTCCCCAAAAAAACTCATGGGATGGCCAAGCACAAATTTCGTCATGAAAAACCACTGTAATGCCGCGGAGCGGACTTTTTGCGACGCCATCAATATTGGTTTGTTTTTTCTTTGATGCTGTGCTAACTTGCGCAGTCTCAAAATTTGAGTCCGCCGTCGTGAGGCGTCGGGAAATTCGTAAGGGGGTCACATCTCCAATGGTAGAAGATAAAGACATGCAGGACGAAGAAGAAATGGAAATGCAGGACGGCGAGTTCGAGGAAAGCTTTGAAGAACTGCTGAAGGATTATGAACAAGGTGGTTTCGAGTTAAAGCGAAACGATGTTGTTGAAGGGACAATCGTACAGGTGAATCCTGATTCGGTTGTTGTCGACGTTGGTTACAAATCGGAAGGGGTTATCTCTCTCCGTGAGTTTGCTGACGAAAAAGGGGAGATTAACGTCAATGTTGGTGACGTTTATGATGTCCTGTTCGGCGGTGGTGAAAGTGACAGTGGTCTGATTGTCCTTTCAAAAGAGAAAGCTGATCGACAGAAAATCTGGAATTCTCTTGAAGAGGATGCCGTGGTTGAAGGTCGGATCCTCAGTCGTATCAAAGGCGGTCTGTCTGTTGATATCGGCGTTAACGCTTTCTTGCCGGGATCACAGGTTGATCTGCGTCCAGTACGTAATCTGGATAAAATGATCGGACAATCCTTTGATTTCAAGATCATCAAACTGAACAAACGACGTGGAAATATTGTTCTGTCGCGGCGGGTTCTGCTCGAATCAGAGCGCGAGTCACATCGCAATGAAACCCTGAAAACACTTGAGGAGAGCCAGATCGTTGAGGGTGTCGTCAAGAATCTGACCGATTATGGTGCATTTATTGACCTTGGTGGTATTGATGGTCTGTTGCATATTACCGATATGTCCTGGGGGCGCGTCAAGCATCCATCGGATATTCTGGCGGTCGGCGACAAAATCAATGTCAAGGTTCTTAAGTTTGATAAGGAAAAAGAGCGCGTATCGCTTGGGCTCAAGCAAATTGCTCCCGATCCATGGTTGGATGTCGCAAGTAAGTATCCAATTGAGACCAAAGTCCTCGGCAAGGTTGTCAGCTTGACCGATTACGGTGCATTTATTGAGCTTGAAGAGGGCGTTGAAGGCTTGATTCATGTTTCTGAAATGAGCTGGACCAAACGGGTTAAACATCCCAATAAAGTTCTCTCAATCGGTGATGATGTCGAATCTGTTGTGCTGGCACTTGATACCGAAAATCGCCGCATTTCTCTTGGTCTGAAGCAGATTGAGGAAAATCCATGGGATGTTATTGGCGAGAAATTCCCGATTGGTACCATTATTGAGGGTCAGGTCAAAAACATTACTGACTTCGGTATCTTTGTCGGTGTTGATGAGGGAATCGACGGTTTGGTGCATATCTCTGACTTGTCCTGGACCAAACGGATCAAGCATCCTTCTGAAGTCTATAAAAAGGGCGACCTGGTCAAGGCTGTTGTCTTGAATATTGATCGCGAAAATGAGCGTTTCTCCCTTGGTTTGAAACAATTGAGCACCGACCCGTGGGAGACTGTCCCGACTCGTTATGCGCGTGGAACCATTGTGAAGGGTAAAGTCACATCGGTGACCGATTTCGGTATCTTCATTGAGCTTGAAGAGGGGATTGAAGGTCTGATTCATGTCTCCGAACTGAGCAAGGAAAAGATCGATAGCCCGAAAGATTTTGCTGCCGTTGGTTCTGAGCTGGAAGCAGGGGTTCTGCAGGTTGATACTGTTGATCGTAAGATTGCATTGTCGATCAAGAATCTTGATGTTCAGAAAGAAAAAGCTGAAGTTAACGAATTCATGGGCGCACAAAAGAATGCTTCATCCAATCTCGGTGATTTGCTGCAAGGTGCCGTAGGTCGTCAATCCGAAGATTAATTTATCGATGAATCTGAACGGGGCTCCAGATATAATGGAGCCCCTTTTTTATTGGTTAAAATGAAAAAACGTCCCTTTTTAATGGCATCTTTAGCGGTCGGTGGAGTTTTCCTGTTTTTTCTACTGGTTGTTTTTACCGCAGGATTTTTTCGCACCGGGTCGGTGGTCGTTTCTGTCGGCGATAAAATTGGTATCCTGGAAGTTGATGGGACCATTGTTGATGCGCGTCGCATGGTAGACCTGATCGAGGATTTCGGTGATCGCAGCAATATCAAAGCCGTTGTTATCAGAATTGATTCTCCCGGAGGCGGGGTCGGTCCTTCACAGGAAATTTATACTCAACTGAAGCATTTGGCAAAAAAGAAACCGCTGATTGTCTCGATGGGCTCAGTTGCTGCTTCGGGTGGATACTACCTTGCTGTTGCAGGTGAACGGATATTTGCCAACCCGGGAACAATCACTGGAAGTATCGGAGTTATCATGTCTTTTCCCAATTATCAGGAGTTGATGGGGAAAGTTGGTATACAAACCGAAGTTGTTAAAAGCGGGCGTTATAAGGATATTGGTTCCCCAACACGAGAGTTTTTAGCGGCTGACCGTGATTTGCTGCAAGGTGTTATCGACGATGTCCACATGCAATTTGTTGAAGCTGTCAGTGTTGGCCGTGATATGCCGATAGACAGGCTTCAACCGTTTGTCGATGGTCGGATTTTTTCCGGTAGACAGGCTAAAGATGCTGGACTCGTCGATGAGCTGGGAACTTTGAGAGATGCGATCAGATATGCGGCCAAAGTTTCAGGTATTGAGGGTGATCCCGATCTGGTTTATCCTGAACCGGAAAAAGTCAACTTGATTGATCGTTACTTGCAGGGTGCAATGAGTCATTATTTTGGCGTCGATTTTAAAGTTGAAAAAAGTATTGGACCGCAGTATCTCTGGAATAATTTTTAATCAATGTTGATGGCGTCGCAAAAAGTCCGCCCTACGGCGTTATGCTGTTTTTTCAGGACCTCGACCTACAAGATGTAGGCCTTCGCCCCTGAAAAACCACCAAGCCTTGTAGGACGAAATTTTTGCTTAGCCATCCAATGCTTTTTTGCGAGTTCATCAATGTTGGATCAAATTCTCCGCGGCTTGCCGCATTAATCACTTGTAGATACTCTGTTCCAATGCAAGTGTTTTTTGTAGAAAATCACAGATTTTCTGCTGTGACCATGTTGAAAAAAAGGGTGTTGTCAAAACAGGTTCTATTCTTCAACATGGCATGAATCGCATGTAATAACTTACGCATGACAGCACACAGTGCCTGCATTTTTTTAAGTCCTTGG
>LLYT01000112.1 GCA_002049545.1 Deltaproteobacteria bacterium tcs-42
TGCCTTGAGGCACCCATTCCAAGGGCCACTTTGCGCCGTCCATGGCCGTTCGACTGTCGCCGTCCGTGGCGACAGACACCCTTTCCATGGGTCCCACAAGCCCCTATCAGTAGTGGTGGTGAATAGTTACGATTTTTCTTGATATTTTCTGTCAATCCAAACTTTTCTTGACACCCATTCCCCTGGTAATTTAATATCCACCGCTGTTTGACCATGAATTATATAGATATCTGGAGGTTGAGTTCATGCCGTTGTATGAATATCGATGTGAAGACTGTGGGCGGGATTTTGAAGTGCGGCAAAAATTTTCTGATGCACCAATCAGTACCTGTTTGCACTGCGGTGGCAATGCAAAAAAAAGGATCTCCCAGACGGCTTTTGCCCTCAAGGGAGGTGGCTGGTACGAGCAGGGTTATTCTCAGGAGAAGAGCTCTCCTTCGCCTGCGGCGAACAGTAACGATGCTGGTTCTTCATCCCCCAGGGCAGCGAACGGCTGATCCAATTGCATAGATCTAAAACCCCCGTTAGATACTTTTCTGGCGGGGGTTTTTTGCTTTCATGGTGTGAATAAAGCAGGTTTACAAACTGAGTGTGCTTACGTATAGTTTGATTTTCATGAAGGATTGAAATTCTTTTCGATGGAGGCTTCCGGGTGGCAGAAATAATTGATGGAAAAGCGATTGCAGCAGAAATGCGTCAGCAGATTGCTGCGGATACACAGGAACTGATTGGTCAAGGGATAACACCTGGTTTGGCGGTTGTGCTGGTGGGGGAAGATCCAGCGAGCCGGGTCTATGTCTCGATGAAAGAAAAAGCCTGTGATGCTGCCGGAATCTATTCTGTAGAACATAAATTAGCTGCTGAAACCAGTGAAGCTGAATTACTGGAATTGGTCGCCAATCTCAATGATGATGAAAAAATTGATGGTATTCTGGTTCAATTACCACTCCCTGAGCATATTGATGAGGCGCAGGTTCTGGAAGCTATCTCGCCAAATAAGGATGTTGACGGATTTCATCCCTACAACGTTGGACGCCTGGTGACCGGGAACCCGGTATTCCAATCTTGTACCCCTTATGGTGTCATGAAAATGCTTGAGCACGCCGGGGTTGAGCTCAAGGGAAAAGAGGTTGTTGTCGTTGGGCGCTCCAATATTGTTGGTAAGCCGGTGGCATTGATGTGTCTGGCTGAACACGCAACGGTGACAATCTGTCATTCGAGAACCGTTGATTTGCAACAAAAGGTTGCTGCAGCGGATGTGGTTATAGCGGCGGTCGGTCGTCCTGAAATGATCAAGGGGGATTGGATCAAGAAGGGAGCCGTCGTGATTGACGTTGGTGTGAACCGGGTCGGCGAAAAGAAGCTGGTTGGAGATGTCGAATTTGTTGCTGCCTGTGAAAACGCTGCTGCTATCACTCCGGTCCCCGGTGGTGTCGGGCCAATGACCATTACCATGCTGCTCTATAATACTTTGCTGAGTGCCAAACGCCGGGCTGGACAGCCGGGTTGATCTGATTTTCAATAATTCAGAACGGCTGATTTAAATTTTGCGAAAGCATCTTTTTGGGTTGGTCGCTTTTCACCAGGGAGTTTATCGATGAAAATAACACCTTTAAATAAGATTCACCGTCAATTGGGTGCTCGCATGGTCGATTTCGGCGGCTGGGATATGCCGGTACAGTATTCCGGTGTTATTGCTGAACATTTAGCGGTGAGAACTGCTGCCGGGTTGTTCGATGTCTCCCATATGGGGGAGATCGAAGTTTCTGGCGCCCAGGCTTTCGATTTTTTACAGTATGCTACGACGAATGATGTATCAATGTTGGTGGATGGTCAGGTTCAATATACGGCTCTCTGTTATGAAAGCGGTGGCGTTGTTGACGATCTGACCCTTTATCGCTTTGCGGCTGATCGTTATCTCCTCTGTGTTAATGCTTCCAACACTGATAAAGATTTTGCCTGGTTACAGGATCTACAGAAGAGTTATCAATTTAATGACTTGAGCATGATCAACCGCAGTGAGAATTACGCTCAATTAGCTCTGCAGGGGCCTGTTGCAGATGAAATCCTGGCAAAATTAACCCCGGTTAACCTTGCGGCGATCAAGTTTTACCGCTTTGTTCAGGGGAAAGTCGCTGGTATTGATATGATCATCTCACGGACCGGATATACAGGGGAGTCTGGTTTTGAACTTTATTGTGCTGCTGCCGATGGTGCTAAACTCTGGCAGGAGTTGATGGATGTTGGTCGTCCACTGGGTTTGGAGCCGATCGGTCTTGGTGCTCGCGACACCTTGCGGTTAGAAAAAGCCTATGCGCTCTATGGTCATGAAATTACGGCAGACATTATGCCGATTGAAGCACGTCTGGCGTGGATCACTAAGCTGAAAAAAGGTGATTTTATCGGTCGTGATGCGATGGTCAGGGCTAAGGAAGCTGGACTGTCGCGTAAATTGATTGCCCTGACTTTGACCGCTTCCGGGGTGCCACGTGACGGTTACCCGGTTTTTTGTGCCGGAAAAGAGGTTGGTTATGTCACCAGTGGTACTATGTCGCCGAGTTTGAAAAAGGGGATAGCGCTGGCTTTGGTAGAAACAACCGCCGCTGATAGCGATCAACTTTTGCAAATTGGGATTCGGAAACGTCAGATTCCAGCAGAGCGAACCAAGCTTCCATTTGTTTGATCTGGACTCAAAAATATAAATATTACACGCCCTGTGGGCTTTTCTATTGAGGAGGATGCGATGAGTTTTCCAGAGGAACTAAAATACACTGAAGATCATGAGTGGGTGCTTATCGAAGACGATGTTGTCACTATCGGGATTACCGATTTTGCTCAGGAGCAACTGGGTGATATCGTTTTTGTTGAGTTGCCGGAAGTTGGTGATAGTTTGGAAACCGGGAAATCGTTTGGTGTTGTTGAGTCGGTCAAAGCTGTTTCTGATGTCTATGCTCCGGTCAGTGGTGAGGTTGTTGAAATCAATGAAGAACTTCCCGATGATCCCGAAGTGCTGAATAATTCTCCTTATGATGATGGCTGGATGATCAAGCTTAAATTGGCCGATTCTGCTTCCCTGGACGAGTTGATGGACGTTTCCGCTTATCAGGAATTTGTTGAGAAAGATTAACTCTTGATGCTTTTCAATAAATTATGTAACGGGCGACTCGCAGCCCGTTTCCCTCAGTGACGGTGACAGTCCGTCCCTGTGTAACCGTGAGAGACATAGGAGGCCAACATCAGGATTATCACTCCGGGTAGCACCTCCCCGTCGCACCCATCGAACGGGGTTGCCGGAGGTAAGTAACTCGCTACGTCGTGAGGCGGGCGGGAGAAG
>LLYT01000113.1 GCA_002049545.1 Deltaproteobacteria bacterium tcs-42
ATGAGCGGATCTTGGGCGATGCTGATTTTGTCGAATCCATCCTTTCTCAAGCCGATGAAAATTTGAACCGCCACTATCAACTCAAAGCTCTCGGTTATGATGTCCATCGTGTCGTCGAGCGGGTCGCCGAAATATACCAGATGAGCACAGACGAAATTTACCTGCCAGGACGGCAAAGCCGCAAGGTTAAAGCAAAAAGCCTGGTATGCTTCTGGGCCGTCAGGGAGCTGGGATTGCCCTTGTCGGAATTGGCGCGTATTTTTGAAATGAGCATTCCAGGAATAAGCTACGCGGTGAAAAGGGGAGAGCAGTTAGTCCGGGATAACGTATTTAAGTTAATAGCTTAAGAGCGTCCCGCCCTCCCCAGTTCACGCCCTCCCGCATACGGCCTTCCACACTAGCTTGCCGCGGGGTCGTTCATTCAGACTGTTCTGGGCGCAGCCGTTTTTTTGCTCCAGATCGCCATTCAGTATGCTCTCGCAGAGTTGCCCGGCGCAATAATGATCTGGACCCGGCGGTTTTTGGCACGCCCTTCTCGACTATCGTTGGTGGCGATGGGATCGAAATAGGAACGACCGGCAGCTTCCAGGTTTTCGGGGGCAACCCCCTGCTGCAGCAGAAAACGTACTACCGATGAGGCTCGGGCTGCTGAAAGTTCCCAGTTGGAGGGATATTTGAAGTGCACGCGGGAATTGATAGGGACCGAGTCGGTATGGCCGATGACGCGGATCTTTTTGTGATCGATAGTTTTGAGCACGTCATTGAGTTTTGTCAGATGATCCCGGGCCGCACTGGTCAGTCTGGAACTACCGAATTCGAATAGAATCCGGTCGACAAAGGTCAACTCTAGCTTGTCTTCCAACTCGCTGATGGTGATTTCTTTGTCCTCAATCTGTTGTTGCAGCTGGCGGGTGATTTTGTTGTAGCCGGCTTTGATCTGCGCGATGGAAGTGCTCAGTTCCTCTTTAGTCTGGCTGGTATCGGCAAGGTTTCGGCGCAGCTGGTCGTTCTGGCCCTGCAGCTGGTCTTTCTGGCTCTGCAGCTGGTCTTTCTGGCTCTGCAGCTGGTCAAGCTGTTGTTGCTGCTCAGCAACTTTTCCATCGCTCTGTTCCAGTTGCCGCTGTCTGGCGCTCAGCTCGCTTTGCAACCTCGTCAGGTTGCTGTTGAGCCCGGCCAGCTTCTGCTTGTGCGCTGAAGCGTCCTGACCGCGCTGTTCGGCCAGTTGCTCAAGTTCGGCTTCAAGCTCTGCTCTTTGTGATCGGGCCTGATCAAGCTGTTGCCGTAGTTCGGCGGTTAGGGTCTCTGCCTGCTTCTGCTTTTGGCCGGTTAAAGCCAGCTGTTTTTTGATTTGGTTAACGGTCTGGTCACTTTCTGTCAGTTGCCGCTGTCGTGACGCCAGGGTATCTTTCAACTCTCGCAGATCGCTGTTGAGTTTGCTGATCTCTTGCTTATGTTGCTGGGCATCTTGTTCCAGCGTAGTTTGTAAAGCTTTGTTTGCGCTTCTGAGCTTTTCGAGCTTTTGGGTGGATTGTTCGCTTTCAAGTTGCAAGGTGTTCAGTGCTCTTGTGTGTTCAGCCTCGCGGGTTTCGGCCCCAGCGAGCTTCTCTTTCAGAGAGCCAACTGTGGACTCTGTTTGTTGCTGGTGCTTTTCGGCAGTAGTCAACTGTTCCCGCAGTTTGCTGATGCTGCTTTCACGTTCCGTCAGTCGTTGTTTCTGGCCGGCAATTTGGGATAGCAGTTGTTGCAACCGGACCTGCTGTTCGCTTTGGCTGCTGCGGGTCTGATCCAGCTTGCTGCGCATGCGCGCAGTCGTGTCCCGCTCGGTTTCCAGTGTTTCTGTGAGCTGAGTACTATCCTGTTTCAGCTCGGCTGCAGCCTGATTGGCGGCAGTCAGTTTTTGCTTCAGCTGCAGACTTTTCTGATAATAAGTGCCTGCAGCAATGATAGCCGCAGCCAGAATGATGACCGCAACAATGATGCCCAAAGTTCGCATGCTAAGCTCCTTGTGTTAGAATCTCAAAGTCGATTTAAAGGGCTTTCAGCAACCCAACAATACAGTTTCGACGAAGGGGAGTCTGTGCAAATATAACAGATAAAATCTCCAAAACCCAGGAATCGGTCTGACGCTGGTTCTGTTATGCTTATAAGCATGATGCTTTCGCAAAAAGTATCAAAGTGGATGGCTGGAGCCTGGATAAAAGGATAAAGGGCGTTTAGGCTACTTTTTCGAGGAAGTAGATGCAACGATTATCGAAGGGCAAGCGCCGTATGAAGCCAAGGAGTGGCAACAAAGGATGTGCCGCAAATTTGCTTTGGAATCGACCATAAGGTTCAAGGGAGATCTAAGGAGATGGAAAGTAGCCTGTCCACTTTTCCTGCCCTTTTTCCTTTCTTAATAGACCGATTTTTCCGATTCAGCATCAAAGATATGCAGATGGGTGAGGTCAAGGGTCATCTGCAGTTGTTCACCGACTGAAAACTGGCGTCGCCCTTCCGCCCGGGCAATCAGGTTCGCCCCCTGTACGTCCATATGCAGATTGGTTTCATTGCCCAACGGATCAACAATCTGAACTCTACCTTCGGCAGTGAAAGTTAATTCCCCTTTGTTTTCATCATCGGCGTGAGCAATAAACAGATCTTCTGTTCGAAGCCCCAGAATAACCTCTTGCCCCTCTTTAATCTGACTGGTTTCTTTTTCTGGAATTGGAATTTCGAGTTGATCGCTCAGCTTGATCTTCAGCCCACCGTCATGGACAATACTCGCAGCATGTAAATTCATTGGTGGGGATCCCATAAAGCCGGCAACAAAGGCATTGGCAGGGTTCTGGAAGATTTCCATCGGACTGCCGACCTGCTCAATATAACCGTTACGCATAACGACGATTCGATCTGCCAGGGTCATGGCTTCAACCTGATCGTGAGTCACATAAATAATGGTATTTTGCACTTGCTGATGGAGCTGCTTGATTTCCAGCCGCATCTGGGTCCGTAATTTGGCGTCAAGGTTGGATAGTGGTTCGTCAAACAGATAGACTGCCGGGCGGCGCACAATGGCTCGTCCCATGGCAACGCGCTGGCGCTGCCCCCCCGACAATTCATGCGGTTTGCGGTACAGGTAATCATTGAGCTCCAGGATTGCGGCTGCCTTGAAATTACTATTGCAAATCATGAGTTTCTATTCGTACAGGTAATCATTGAGCTCCAGGATTGCGGCTGCCTCCTGGACGCGGTGCTCTATCTCATCTTTCGCCATTTTTCTCAAAGTCAGGCCAAAGGACATGTTTTTATAAA
>LLYT01000114.1 GCA_002049545.1 Deltaproteobacteria bacterium tcs-42
CTTCTCCCGCCCGCCTCACGACGTAGCGAGTTACTTACCTCCGGCAACCCCGTTCGATGGGTGCGACGGGGAGGTGCTACCCGGAGTGATAATCCTGATGTTGGCCTCCTATGTCTCTCACGGTTACACAGGGACGGACTGTCACCGTCACTGAGGGAAACGGGCTGCGAGTCGCCCGTTACAAGTGCACAAACCAAAAAAGCAGCCATCTCTGGCTGCTCTTGGAAACCTGTTACTTTGAATATCTCTACTTTTATGCGCCCCAACGTGAAATAAAGTGGAACTTCTCATCATCATCCAACCACTCAGAATTGATAATTCGCCCTTCACTCTCCCATGTTTTCAGTGAGATAAATCCAGATATTAGTAGCGAAAAAAGAATGACAATTGCAGTCAACAGAATATAGCTCATAATAGCCTCCCGGTATAAATGTACTGTGTGCCAGTGTTCCCGGGTTGAATATTAGACCGACTCAGTGTATAAGTAAAATCATTCATTTTTAAGTATAGGATCATTTAAACTTATGCTTCCAGACTTCAATCGCCTCAAGGTTTTTTATCATGTCTATACCTTAAACAGCGTTGTTGCTGCGGCAAACGAGTTGTGCCTATCGCAACCGGCCGTCAGTCAGCAACTGCAAAAATTGGAAGCAGAGCTGAAAGTTCCCCTGTTCACTCGACTGCATAAAAAGCTGGTGCCAACGGCTGCCGGTGAGCAGTTATTCAAACTTGTCGAGCCCTTTGTCGACAAGCTTCAGGACGAAATCTCCCATATCCGCCAGCCGCAGGATCGTCCCGCGGGATTATTACGCATCGGCGCACCCAGAGAGTTTGGCACCGAATACCTGCCCCGTTTCTGTCACATCTTCCGCCAGCTGTATCCCGAAGTGATGTTCAGATTGAAATTCAAGGAGGCAATCCCGTTGCTGACAATGGTCAAAGAGGGGGGACTGGACTATGCGCTCGTCGATGTTTACTTTAAAGCGGGAGAACTCCCCGGCTTCCCCGATATTTTCAGTATTGATCCAGTCCTTAAGGAAGAGATGATTCTCGTTTGTTCGCAACCATATTATCAACAAGAAATTGCCGGGGATCATTCCTTCAAAAACCTGCTGCACAAGGAATTTATTACCGATGAGGATGACCCCTCAATTCTCACCTTGTGGTTCAAGCACCATTTTCGTAAAAGCCCCGACAACCTCAATATTGTCATGACACTGGACAGTCACGAAGCTTTGATTTCTGCATTGAAATTGGGGATGGGACTCGGTGTCGCCACAGCACATCTGGTTTGGGATGAAATTCAGCGCGGCGAAATTGTCCCGATTGCAACGACACAACCGAACATGGTTAATATGATTTCACTGGTACAACTGCAAGACAAGGTCCCGACCCTGACCGAAAAAACCTTTCGCAATTTCATGACAGCCAAAATGCAACAAACTGAAATTTTAAAACGATTCCAGTGTGCTGAACCTTAGTTGAACTTGAATCGGGAGATATTGATGCCCATTCCAACTGTCAATCTCGATTTTTGCAGTGAACCGGTCGATCTACACTGTCCGGTTTGCGGGCAGGCCATCTTTACCCTGGGGGGTCCACAGGTAAGCTGTCACCATCTGATTTTTCTGGGAGATTCAGCAAGCGGACGCTGGTCGTGGCAGCAGAATCACGACAACCAGGCATTCAATCGGGTGTTACAGCAGGGACACGAAAACGCGTGCAAGAATGGGTTCTATGGTGCCCGGGATGACTACGTTGCCACCATCAAAGCAGATAAAGCAGCCGGCATCGCCGTCGATGTCATCTCCAGAAAATCGGCATTCATGTTTTCCATTTCAACCTCGGATATCGGTTGTGGCGGAATGCACAATGGGACAATCCACGCCATTTTTGACTATCTCCCCGAACAACAAAATTCGATCTGCAACCGACCGTGTCTTGAATAATGCTTATGCCAAAAACAGATCATACCCGCACTTCAGCATCAACAGAGTCAAAACAAAACGGAACACCGGCACCACCACTTTATCAGCGTTGTTGATCACCAGCCCGCTTCCCAGCCAGTTCCCGCAAATCGATCCTGCAATCGCCACCAGAGCAACCGGCCAGAAAACCCGCCCCTGTATCAAAAAGTAAACAAACGCTGAGACATTTGAAGCATAGTTGACAATCCGGGCATTGGCGCTGGCTTCACGGGTACTCATGTGGAGAAAAATCATGAACGCCAACAAGAGAAAGGTGCCGGTTCCCGGGCCGAAAATACCGTCATAACCACCAAGTAACAGACCGGTCAGGGTCGCTCGAAATATGACCTGGAGGCGATTCAGTGGCTGCTGTTCGGATCGCAACTGCATATATCGGGCTTGCAGGGTGAACAGAACAGGTATCAACACCAGCAGCAGGATATAAATACTACTGCGCGACAGATAAACAGAGAGAGAAGCCCCGATTGCTGAACCGATTAATGCAGCAACAATCGCATAAACAACCGTTTTCCAGAGAATAGTACCGCTTTTGATATAGCGAAAGACCGCAAAAGTTGTACCGGTGGAACTGACACACTTGTTGGTCCCCAGAATCAGTTCGGCAGGCATCCCTAAAGCTAGGTAAGTCGGAACCGAAATCAATCCGCCACCCCCCGCAATCGAATCGACAAAGCCGGAAAAGCCAATCAGCAAAAAAACGGCAACATATTGCCAGAGTTCAATTTCCATAACTCCCGATCCATCAAAAAAGCACTTAGAGCATTAAAACCCTAAGTGCCTCAAAACTGGTCGGGGCGAGAGGATTTGAACCTCCGACCCCCTCGTCCCGAACGAGGTGCGCTACCAAACTGCGCTACGCCCCGACATGGTTATTTGTCAAGCTAAGGTCGATATATTTAGCACCACTCCTGCCAGAAATCAAGTTTTTGCTGGTTTGCCAGTCATCGCTGTACCGGCACATCCGAGGGACGGAGAAACACCCCGCCAGAAACCACTGCCAGTCGGCACGGGCTGACCAGAAGGACTAAACATGGTCTGATGATGAAAGAGCGGGGAAGCACCCACCCCAAATATACCCGAATGAATCTGGTGCAATATGCGACCTCTACACGGTCACGCAATTTAAGGGATGCTTAACAGGATGTTGAAAAAGTCCCATCCTGGGCCTTTTCAACTCCGCAAGCCGAAAATGCGATTTCCGTCTTGCTCACAAAATCAAGGGCTTAGAAACCAGCCCT
>LLYT01000115.1 GCA_002049545.1 Deltaproteobacteria bacterium tcs-42
AACGCACCATCGCTGTGCATGGGTAAAATTGCCCGTAAATCAGTCAATGTGAACAGGTAATGTTCATCATCAGCAAGATCATTCAAAACTTGGGCTAAATACTTTAACGGTTGAATATTTTGCATGACAGAAAGTTACACTAAGTGTAACTTTCTGTCAATATGCAGCGAGGTGAGAGTTGGTTATTTAAGAGCGCCGCCAACCAGATCTTTTCTTACACCCTGGTCAATTCCCTCCTCAATAAAGTTTCGGTAGGCCATTCTGGCGCTCTTGGTGTCTTCACCGAATGTCGACAAAACATCACCTGTCTGCATCCATTCCCGTTTATTGTTTCCCATCAACGCACTGTGACCGCAATAGGGATATCTATCCAATCTATCAAGCCCCTTAACCAAGCCTGCCCTGACGGGATTCAAATGGATATAGCGAACCAGTTCCCTGAGATAAACATCCTCTTGGCACACGATAGATTTAAAACGATTTTGAAATAATTGCCCATGGCGTTTATGGCGACGATTAAAGCTGACAACATAACCGGTCAATAATCTACGCATCAATTGTGACAGGGGGAGATGACCGGTCTTAAAGAGAAAATGGGCGTGATTTGAAAGAAAAACCCAGCCGTAGCAAGCTGTACCCGTCTCTGGAAGCAGTTTTGCCAACCGTTCCAGAAAACCCTCACGGTCTTGCTTGTTTCTGAATATGTTTCGACGTTCTATTCCGCGAATCATAACATGATGCAATATTCCAGGAGCATCTAGTCTCGCAGTACGTGGCATAGTGAGATAGCAACCAATGGGGAGGGGCGTGTCAACTTAGTTATTTAAGAGCATCCCGTCTGCTGTGCACAGAGCGTCCCGTCTGCTGTGCATTATTCCATCCAGTTTTCAATAAACAATCCACGCACCCTGGAAAACTCTTTTACATTATTAGTAACCAACCGCAGACCGGTTGATCTGGCATGGCCAGCAATCATCATATCATAAGGACCGATTGGCTGCCCTACACGATACAGTTCAGCTCGAAGCTGTCCAAAATGGTATGCTGAGTTATCATCAAAAGGCAAAACTTCTAGTCTTGCAACCATAGCTTCGATATCAGCGAGATTACGCTCGACTTGTTGTGAATGCTCGGCTCCAAAAATCAGCTCACCAAGCGTAACGACAGAAATACACATCTGCCCTTCATGTTGATTAAATAATTTTCTTACCCGCTCAGGGCGATTTCTAAGGGTATAAATAACAATATTTGTATCCAGCATATATTTCAACATTACATTGTTTCCCGCAACTGGTCTTTTGGCTGTAGCCGCCCCACCATAAAATCACTGGAAACACCCGGAGCAGAGAACCAATCATCCCAAGATTGACCGACTGGAGAAATAATCCGCTTATTACCAATGGCAGTGATTTCAACGTCAACAACCGACTCAGGAAATGCGATTGCCTTAGGTAAGCGCACAGCCTGGCTTCTATTGCTTTTAAAAACTTTTGTTTGAATACAACCCATATCAGCGCCTCCATAAAAAACTATTTAGTTACCATCCGGAAACTCTGGATGGTAACGGATAAGTTTCTGATTTGGAAAGATGCAATTTTTTGCCAGATCAAGGAAATCAAGCGTTTGAGCGGAGGGCGTAGTGCTTTACGCCGCACAAACAAATGTGCAGATTGACACCGAGCTGGTGAAAAAGGGCCCTTTCCGGACAGAAACTATTTAGATAGCATCATATTATGACGCCTACAATGGATATGTCAACTGGATATACCAAAACTGTTGGGGTCGTTTATACAGTAAACAATGACAAAGTGCCTGCCCTATAGGCTACCGGTCAATGAAGCATGTTAAGTTAGTTATTTAAGAGCGTCCCGCACTGACATCAATCTGCCAGCTAATGTTTTTTTTGCGAGTGCATCAAGACATGATCCCACCAGATCTTTCTTAGTAGAAAAGATGGAATCAATTGGAGGGTATCAGTGTTTATCCTGCAAAACCACAGCCTAGAACAAACCTGAAAGTTTGGCGAGAAATCCTGCCATTGATATTGCTGAAAATACCATAGCAAATGAAAACAACTTAAACGACATAGCTCTGTTCTCACGCAATCCAGCATCAATCTTTATATCAACCTTATCGATAATGGTATCCAATTTGTTATTTATCTGCTCAAAACGTTTATCCACTTGCTCAAAACGTTTATCCACTTGCTCAAAACGTTTATCCATATCGCGCTTCATCTCTAATTGAGTTTCGCGGACTTGCTCGAAACGCCTATCCATATCATGTTTCAAGTCAATCTGCCCCTGCTGCAATCCATCTATTTGCCGTTGCAAGGAATCGAAACTGCGTTCAAAATACTGCGAAGTAGGAATAAACTTGGCAACAAGTACTTCCAAACTTTTTTCATTTATGGGGATTTCACTGTTTTCACTCATAAACTACAGAATATATGAATCATTATAAAATTGCAAGTTGTAGGGGTTGATATCTAAAATCCTACCCACCTCATCAAAGCAATTCAAGACCCAAGACCTGCCCCATCAGGCTGTCACACATGACTACTACCGTGCGGCCACAAAAGCCGGACCAGAAAAAGAGGGAAACTGAGAATTAGATATACTGTCCCCGTAATTAGTCCCCGTAATTAGTCACCTGTGCACAGAATACCAATTCACAATAACAGCAACGTCCCCTTTTGACTCATATATGGTAAAGGAACAATCCTTTTGGATATTTCACCACTGGATAAAGATAAACACCACGACACACGCGTCGCAAAAGACCAGACCTGCT
>LLYT01000116.1 GCA_002049545.1 Deltaproteobacteria bacterium tcs-42
CGCCACGGACGGCGACAGTCGAACGGCCATGGACGGCGCAAAGTGGCCCTTGGAATGGGTGCCTCAAGGCATTGCTGAACAATTACAAGTCTTTAAGCCCGATTCCAGAGCCGTTGTAGAGCAAAGGCTGATTGATAACCTTGTGGGGGTGTGTTGTGCGGGGGCATATTGGCTGAGTGAACTTGGTTCAGCGTGTGTCCGTAGAACGTTCCGCCGGGTTGATGATCAGACGATCGCCAGGGTGAAGCGGGTTGTTTAGATCAATCTGGTTCCATATCAGCAGTGCCGCCAGGGGGACGCGAAACTGCTCGGCAATCGTCGAAAGATTGTCGCCGGGCTGGACAATGTAAATGCGCTCCAGACGCTGCTGTTTCCATTGCTGGTGGGCCAGTTTAAAACGTTCCAGAAAGTCTGGAGGCGTATTCTCCGGAAGAGCCAGAGTGTAGGTTCCTGCTTCCAGATAGTGCCCCCGAAGTTCCGGGTTCAAATCCTTGACCCGCTTGAAATCGGTTTGGGCCGCCTGTGCGACCACTGTCAAACTGGTTTCCTCGTAGGTTGTCAATTCGACGGGTGTGAATGTGACCGGCGGATAATAATCCTCTGTTTTTAGGTGAAATCCGTAGCGCTCCGGCTGGGTCAGGATCAGTTTGGCTGAAAGAATCCGGAACAGGTACCGCTGGGTTTCCAGCGGCAAGTAAAGGCGGTAAAAGGTGTTCACCCCTTGGGCCATGATTTCAGCCTGGAGACCCTCTTCACCCATATTGAATGCTGCTGCCGCCAGACTCCAGGAGCCGAATCTTTCGTAAAGAGCCGAGTAATAAGCTATTGCGGCCCTTGTTGAAGCAACCAGGTTTCTGCGTTGATCGATAAACTGATTGACGGCCAATCCGTAACGGCGGCCGGTTTCCGGTAAAAACTGCCAGAAACCGATAGCTCCTTTAGGTGAGCCGACATGTGGCCTCAAGGCACTTTCAGCTAATGCGATATACTTCAAATCATCGGGCATCCCGGCTTGGGAGAGCATCTTTTCGATCACTGGAAAGTATCGGGTTGACCGTTTCAGCCACAAAATGGCCTGATCTCGATCCCAGAGCGACAACAGCAGCTCTTTTTCCATGTCCTCTTTGACTTCAGCAGTGTCAAGAGGGACGCTCTCACCACAAAAAGCCAGCGGCTGTTCCAGGCGAATACTCTCCGACAACGGCGGAATCACCTTTTCGCTGCCTGCAGCAAAAGAAAATCCGCTGATAAATAGACCAGCTGTCAGACAACCGATAAATGATATACGAAAAAACATGATTCTCCCTAGATCGGTAAGTTCTATTTAAAATTATCCGACAAAATACCCACCGCCAGAGAAAACAGCACCGAGCGATTCCACGACATGAGGACCCTGAAATTGTCATAAACCAGATATGCGCGCCCTTGCGGTCCGTCTGGTATCACTAAAGATGCCGCCATGTCTGGTGTGGGAAGAGAACGGCCATTGATTCGCCGAACTCCCAGATTTTGCCAATGTGCAAGAGAAAATCTGGTTTCGAGCCCTGCAATAGAGACATCAAAACCGACAGGCAGTTTAACTTCCCGACCCCAGGTCTGGTCGTATTGCCAATTTTTACCTGCAAGGTAATTTGCTGCAGAACCAAGAGCATCTGGAACAGAATGCCAAATATTGATCGAACCACTCCGATCCTCATCGATCGCGAACTGGCGAAAGCTTGAAGGCATAAACTGGAAATATCCCATAGCTCCTGCCCATGATCCGCGCATGCGATGGTGTGGAATGGTGCCATCATCAATCAGGCGAAGAGCCTCAATAAGTTCCTTGCGGAAATAGTTTGACCGGCGTCCGTCGTAAGCCAATGTTGCCAGGGAATGAATAACCGAAAATGAGCCCTGGTTTTCTCCGTAACCTGACTCGATTCCCCACAGAGCCAGAAGAAACCGTTTCTGAACGCTGTATTTATCCTCGATCCGCTCAAGCCAGGTCGGATATTTCTGCATCATCCGCTGCCCGATTCTGACCCGCCTGTCATTGATTTGTGCCGATAAATAGGTATCAAATGTCTGGGTCATCTCTGGTTGATTGCGGTCAAGAGAAATGACCTTCGGGTTTGGTGAGACGATATCGGCGAAAGTGATGTCAAAGGTTTCGGCAGAGATGCCATCGCTAACCACTTCGGCTCGGAGTTTATCCCGCCAGGCGGGAAAACCATTTTCATGGCTTGCTGCGAGGCCATTGAAAGGGGCAAAAAACAGAAGAATGATGAGAGTGAAGATCTGTCGCTTCAAACTATATTCGGGTCGGGCTGAGTTTGTTCTTGATAATTTGAATACTGATTTCTTGAAGTTGGTCATTTTTTTGAACCCTCGAGGGCTTTATTCCAGGTCAAGCCGAAAGCCCTGCGGTCGATCTTGCCGCTGGCTTCAAACCATGAACTATCAGTGCATAGTAATTCAATTATTATCATATTAGTCAAGTATTGCTGAAAATGGAAGCTCGCGCGTTGAATTTTTACAGGGTGGATGGATTTGCCTAGTTGTTGAGTGCCACGACATCGTAGACACTTTTTAGTGCCAGGACATCGTGAACTCAACCGAATATTTTAGCGAATTTTGTAATCAAATTCTTCAATCTGAACTTTGTCCAGATAGAGTTTCAACCTTTGTTCTTTGACATCGATAGTAGCCACCACGTATTCGAGCTTTGCTTCC
>LLYT01000117.1 GCA_002049545.1 Deltaproteobacteria bacterium tcs-42
TTCAGGGCCATAGACGCCGCAACACTATTATTGATCAAAAAGCCCTTGTAGCCGCTCTGGAATTAAATAGCGTGGATACTCTGAGAGCGGCACATAGAGAATGGATAGATGGTTCCTTGCAAGGAGATACTTCTGCCAGGGAAGAAAAGTGGTCACAAAGCATCGCTGTCGGGAGTGCCGAATTTACACAAAAAGTCCAGGCAGCCCTTGGAACCCAAGGTCGCAAACGAGATATAATAGAAAGCGACAATGGGTATGTGTTACGGGAGACTGAGGAGAGCTATGGGCCTGTTTTTGCTGGCAAAAATGGCTACATTGCATCTAAAAACGTACATTTTTAGGATTTTTTTAGTGTAATAACAGATGGTTATCCTGGTCCGACCCCAGAAGGATGGGTTGACCCCAGAAGGATGCCCATTGTCCAGTCTATAGAGAGAAATAGGTGGAAATAGTTCCACTTATTAACAATGTTAAAACTAAAGAGAGATTACGATGCCCTCAACAGAAGTATTAATAGCGTTTACAGTCGCTGCTTTATTAATGAACATTTCTCCAGGCCCCTCTAATTTGTATGTTGTAGCACGGGCTATTGCACAAGGTACGAAAGGAGGTGTTGTTGCGGCCATGGGACTAGCAGTCGGCAGCATGGTACACGTAGTCGCTACGGTACTCGGGCTGTCTGCTGTGTTCAGCCATTCTCCGGCACTTTATACGGTCGTCAAACTCTCAGGCGCAGCGTATCTAATTTATTTGGGTATAAGCTATTGGAAATCAAAAACGGTAGGCAAAGGCAAAACTGTAGAACAAGTTAAAAAAAAGCCGCTTTTATCTGTTTTTCGAGGAAGTATCATTGTTGAGGTGACCAACCCAAAGACCGCACTATTTTTTATTGCGTTGTTACCACAGTTTGTTGTACCTGAGTCGGGGCCGGTATCACTGCAACTACTCGTATTAGGCGTTATCGTTACCATCTCAGCATTACCTTGCGATGTACTTGTTGCTGTTTCATCCAGCAAAGCCTCTAATTGGCTCTTCAAAAACGAACGGGCTCAGGAAATTCAAGAACGCATATCTGGCTCCATTTTATTTGCTATGGGTGCGTTTATAGTGGCCGACGAAGTCAATGGTTTTAACAAATAGCTCAAGCGGACGCGCTAACTCGCGCCGCTTATCCAGGCGTTCGGCATAGTGTATTCTGATATCCCATATAGGGCATTGACCCTCCAATGAATAGAGCAAAGGTTCGAGAAGCATGAATAAGATAACGGTTGTCATAAGTGTAGTTATTTTCTTGAGTGCATTGACGGAACTGGCGGACGGGCAGATATTGAGTGATGTTCGTGACCAAGTACGCGAATCGTTGCAAAACGCCCATTATGCAGAAAATTCCGCAACCCTCATTGCAATATCCGAGGAATTAGAGTTAAGCGGAGCGAGCTATGAAATAGATGATGGCGACGAGAATCTTTCGAACACAAAACTGAAGGCTCTGTCCTTACCATTCCGGACAACCTTATTCCCATGGAAAGAGTCCGAGGTCGGGATATACGTGGAAGGAGTTGTTGGTTATGGAAAAGCTTCACAGAATGTTTCAGATATTTATGCGGGTGCGGCTCCTGGATTTGAAACCTCGGTGGATGGTGACTGGACAACGTACGGCGGCCTTATCGGTTTCGGCCCGGAGTTTACAGTCCACGACGAATTTAGAATTGCCCCTATTGTTAATGCCGGAATAGCATATATCGAGAGTGATGCAGAATATGCGGGGCCCGGAGCGGAAACAAGTGCGGCTATGTTCGATGGACTAGCCTTCAACTGGGATGCTTGGACCGCTTCTGGAGGCCTGGCATTGCGGTTGGATTGGACGCACTCACTAGGCAAAGGATATAGTGTTGAAATTGTGAGCCGTTATGATCTCCGCTGGACTCAAACCATTGAACATGACGATCCTGCGCAGGAGTTTACAAGTCGTTATCAGCTTTTCACGTTGAGATCAGATATAGTTGGCCCAACAGGACTTGCTATCTTAGAAAGAACACTTTACTGGCGAATACTGGCGGGCTACCGCGCATTTATGGAAGGTGATCTGTACGGGGCTAACCATATCGTGCTACTTGGCTCCGGATTGGAATATGATATTAATGAGATCTTGCCGATTGGATCAGTGCTAACTGTAAAAGGCGGAGTGCTGATAGGAGCAGATATTACTGGTTATACTGTAGGCATAGGGATGACCTTTTAGGCAATTTGGTCGAACCAGAGCATTTCTCCTATCGGTCGGCAAGTTCGTAATAATAGTCTGAACCAGCATACAATAAGAATCGGAAGTCAATCAGAAATGAACATCTTAAGTGTTAAGTGCCAGCACATCGTAGACAAAAAAATGTGCCAGGACATCGTTTACAAAATAGATCTCTGACAATCGAATAGCCACCCTTTATTCTTCTGAGCATTTCCACTGTGGAGGTGCTCATGAATGAAGAAGAAAAACTACGTATCT
>LLYT01000118.1 GCA_002049545.1 Deltaproteobacteria bacterium tcs-42
TTCAGGGCCATAGACGCCGCAACACTATTATTGATCAAAAAGCCCTTGTAGCCGCTCTGGAATTAAATAGCGTGGATGCTCTGAGAGCGGCACATAGAGAATGGATAGATGGTTCCTTGCAAGGAGATACTTCTGCCAGGGAAGAGAAGTGGTCACAAAGCATCGCTGTCGGGAGTGCCGAATTTACACAAAAATTCCAGGCAGCCCTTGGAACCCGAGGTCGCAAACGAGATATAATAGAAAGCGACAATGGGTATGTATTACGGGAGACTGAGGAGAGCTATGGGCCTGCTTTTGCTGGCAAAAATGGCTCTATAGCATCTAAAAACGTACTTTTGTAGAATGTTTTTTGTGTAATGACAGATGGTTATCCTGGTCCGACCCTAGAAGGGACCCAGTTGGAGCCTGATCGATCCGGTTATCTTGACGAACCGGGCGCGTCATATCGTTGCCCGCTGACATTCTTCTCTGTCTGCGGTGGTAGGTGCGGCCAGGACACTATCAGTCGGACTGCTGAAGAGGGGTCTGTCGTTCGCCGACAACAGGGAGTAAAACAGAACTCTACCGCTTCACCAGGCGGGGCATGTTCCTCTCTGTGGGGTGGCTTGTCCCACCCTCGGTAACAGCCAGCGAATCTTTGCACAGGGCGTAACTCTGGTTTGAAACGCCGGCACAAAGCAGGAATACCGCGGTTCTTAGGCTGAGGGGCAGATCCTGATCCCAATGGTCCGGGAAACATTATCAACTCCGACAGGGGTTGTTTTTTATTCTGGGACAAGAGACAATGTCGAATGTCGACATTGTGCAGATTCTCATTCGTTCTGTCTTCTGCCGCATAGCGTGGTGTGCAACCCCAGGGTACAGGAGAACTGTTCAAATAGCCTTTCATGTTTCGATCAAAATTGGAGTGCAAAGCAATGGCAAACGGATCACACGACGTTCATCTGAATCTCAATGTCCGGGGCTTGCCGGTATCCGCAACCCTGGGAATCAACGAGGAAAGTAACCGCCTGCTGGCGCAAGGTCGGACAATCTACAAATTGGGCCTGGGGCAATCCCCTTTTCCGGTTCCCGATCCGGTTGTTCGGGAACTGCAGAACAACGCCCACCAGAAAGATTACCTGCCGGTCCGCGGCCTCCCGGCTCTGTGCGACGCTGTTGCCGGTTATTATTGGCGGACTCAGAGCCTGCCGATCAGCGCTGACAATGTGCTCATTGGCCCCGGCTCAAAAGAGCTGATGTTTCTGCTGCAGCTGGTGTATTATGGCGACCTGGTCATTCCCACTCCGAGCTGGGTGTCTTATGCACCGCAGGCCCATATTGTCGGGCGTCATGTCTACTGGCTGGAAACGGACGAACAGAACAACTGGCTGCTGATGCCGGAGGAATTGGAAAAACTGTGCCAGGCCGACCCTGATCGACCGCGGATTGTGATTCTGAACTATCCGAACAACCCGACCGGCTGCACCTATTCAGCCGACCAGCTTGAGGCACTGGCCACCGTAGCTCGCCGCAACCGAGTGATTCTGCTGGCGGATGAGATCTATGGTGAGCTCACCTTTTCCGGGACTCATCGTTCTATTGCCCATTACTACCCCGAAGGGACGATTATCGCCAGTGGCCTGAGTAAATGGGCTGGAGCCGGGGGGTGGCGCCTGGGGACCTTTGCTTTCCCGGCCGAGTTGAAATGGTTGCTGGAGGCGATGGCAGCCGTGGCCAGTGAAACCTTTACCGCGACCAGTGCCCCGATCCAGTACGCCGCGGTGAGGGCTTTTCAGGGCGGGGCCAAGATCGAAAGCTACCTGTGCCATTCCCGGCGGATACTCAAGTCCTTGACCCGCTGGGGCCATGCCCGTTTGACCCGGGCCGGGGTCAATGTGGCCAGGCCGGATGGCGCTTTCTATATGTTGCCCGATTTCGAATCATTGCGCTCCCGTCTGGAGCAGCGGGGGATCAGTCACAGCGCCGAGCTGTGTCGCAAGCTGCTGCAGGATACCGGTGTCGCCATGTTGCCGGGTAGCAGTTTCGGTCGCCCGGACAGAGAATTGACCGCACGGATCGCTCTGGTCGACTTTGACGGTGCTCGCGCGCTCTCAGCCGCTGAGCAACAGGCCTGTGATCAGCCGCTGCCGGAGAATTTCCTGCCGCTTTACTGCGAACGGGTGGTTGAGGCACTGGAACAGCTCTGTGAATGGCTTGAGTGAGGTTGGCACTCAGGCCGGAAGCGGTTACAAGCGGGTCGGACCAAGGCAAGTTCCTGAAATTACAGTCAATAATACGTATTTTACTCCCTTAAAATGACTTATAGGCCAATTTTTGGGGATAAAAATGGACTTATAATAATTATTATCGGAGGGGGAAGATTTTATGCCAAGAGCGAATCGTTATTATATGCCAGGTAACATTTGGCATATAACGCATCGGTGTCACAAGCAGGAGTTTTTACTGAAGTTTGCTCAAACCCGTCAAAGGT
>LLYT01000119.1 GCA_002049545.1 Deltaproteobacteria bacterium tcs-42
ACGGACGGCGACAGTCGAACGGCCATGGACGGCGCAAAGTGGCCCTTGGAATGGGTGCCTCAAGGCATTGCTGAACAGTTACCCAGAGACTTATATCCCTGAAAAATAAGTTTTAAAAGATTGGGAAAATAATATGGCTCATCATACTCTGAAATCCAGCTATTCCAACCTGGCAACTCGACTCAACCGCTTCCCACAGGGGGCGCCACCATCACAATTACTCTACAAAATTCTCGCCATACTTTTCAGTGAAAAAGAAGCTGAACTGGTTGCCCAGTTACCGATAAAACCCTTCAATGCGCAAAAAGCCAGTCAAATCTGGAAAATCAACCTGACCGAGACCCGTAAAGTCCTCGAAGAACTGGCCAGTCGAGCCATTCTGGTTGATTTGGACAGAGAGGGGGAATCGATCTATGTTCTGCCACCCCCAATGGCCGGTTTTTTTGAATTTTCGCTGATGCGTACCCGGGGCGACATCGACCAGAAAGTGCTCAGTGAGCTTTTCTATCAATATATGAATGTCGAGGAAGATTTTATCCGCGAGCTGATGGCGCGTGGAGATACTCAACTCGGTCGCACTTTTATCCACGAACCAATATTGACCAGCGAGGATGCCCTGCATGTTCTCGATTATGAGCGTGCGACCGAAGTTATCAAAACAGCTTCACACATCGGAGTCGGCGACTGCTACTGTCGCCACAAAATGTACCACGTCGGCAAAGCCTGCGATGCACCGATGGATATTTGCATGACCTTCAACAGTTCGGCAGCATCACTCACCAAGCATGGTCATGCTCGCCGGATCGATTCCACAGAATGTCTCGATCTTTTACAGCAAGCGTATGATCACAATCTGGTACAGTTTGGGGAAAATGTTCGCCAGGAAGTGAATTTTATCTGTAATTGCTGTGGTTGCTGCTGCGAAGCGATGATTGCCGCCCGACGCTTTACCATTTTAAACCCGGTCCACACGACCAATTTCATCCCGGAAATCGATCAACAAAATTGTACTGGCTGCAGCAAGTGCGTCAACGTCTGTCCGGTTGAAGCCATCGCCCTATCCTCGGCTAACGATCCCAAAAAACCGACCCGCAAGCAAGCCACCCTGATTGAAGATCGCTGCCTCGGTTGCGGTCTTTGTGTCCGTGCCTGCCCGGAAAAAGTGATCAAACTCAAATCCCGCCCCGAGAGGATCCTGACACCGCTCAATGGCGTTCACCGCGCAGTTGTTATGGCGATTGAGCGCGGAAAGCTCCAAAACCTGATTTTTGACAATCAGGCACTGTTAAGCCACCGTGCCCTTGCCGCCCTTTTCGGTGTTATTTTAAGACTGCCACCGATTAAACAAGCGATGGCCAGCCGACAGATAAAATCGCGCTACCTGGAAAGGCTTATAGAAAAGATGGAGATTTAGAATCGCTAAGTCGACAGCATGAAAAGTACCTATTTAATGTCAAATAAATTTGACGGAACAACAATATTTATTTCAAGCGAAATTGGAGATACCTTCAGTGAAACATCTTATTTTTCTGTTGCTCCTGCTGATCCCAGCCCTGTCTGGAGCGGAATCGACCATCAGCTGCCATTGTTTTCAGGATCGTACCTTTAACCATCGTGACACCGCAGCAGCAGATCCTTACTTTTTAGCGACCGCTCAAAATTCTTTCATTTCTTTGATTTACTCTGTCGATAAGCGGAAATTAGTCAAAGCTAAAATGTCCGGAACAAGCGGAAGCCATTTGTGGATCCTTTTTGATGTAGCGGTACGTAGCCAACAGAATATCGATCGAATTGCTGATCTATATTCACAAACCAAACGCTGGCCAGACGTATTTAAAGAGTTGAAACTCACTTCCCAACAGTTGCAGGAAAAATATTGGCAACTTGGCAACAATCCGGAACTCTTGGCCGATCATATTGTTGATCTGCAACTTGGCAAACAATTCGGGTTTACAGCTGCGGAGGTTAAAAGCTGGCGCAATAAGGGCATTAACCGGAAAGAGATGATCCTCTCCATTCTTCTGGAAGGTGAACCGGTAACACTTGTCAACCAGGTCAACAGCGGCATGCAAACCTGGGGAAAGCTTCTCTACGATCAAGGGATTCTGGATGGGAAAGCGATCAATAGACGGCTACGGAAACTTATGGGACAGACCTGATGCTTGTTTTCAGGTAACTATTCACCACCACTACTGATAGGGGCTTGTGGTACCCATGGAAAGGGCGTCTGTCGCCACGGACGGCGACAG